>NZ_JBPWAP010000008.1:0-140429 GCF_051776705.1 Bacillus cereus group sp. BceL291
ATCATCTCCCAAAATTCCCCCATACATTTATAAAATTTTCATGTATGGTTTATTATAAACTGGCTGGGTTTTCAATGATAATGGTGGCTTACTATTAAGTTACTAAAAACAATATAGTTGTTAATATTCCGACTTTACTGTTTAATGAAAGCGCAATCCTTTTGTGGATAACTCACTAAATTTCCTTTAAAAATAATAAAGAACCCTCTTTACATATACAAAGAGGGTTTCATATTAAGTAAAAGATTGTGCAAGAGCAGGTGATTTAATAGGTATATGACGCGGTTCTGCATGATTTTCCGCCAAAATTGCATCTACAATATGGCCAGCTGGCTCTGGAAGATAGATGCTTTTCATTGCTTCTTTCATTTGAAGAAGCTTCACATCATCTTGTAATAATGCCTCTGTTTTTGCAAAAACCTCACTATCATCGCGAATGACAACTGCTGCTCCCTTTCTTTCAAAGTACATCGCATTTTCATTTTCTTGTCCTGGAACAGGCTTATATAAAATGACAGGTACTTGCAACGCTGCTGCTTCACTTAATGTTATTCCGCCTGGCTTCGTAATCATACAAGAAGTAACACGGAATAATTCATCAATATTTTCAACATACCCAAACACTTTTAATGCATCGGAATTTTGCTTCTGTAAACTTAATAAATCCTGTTTTAAAGCTTCATTTTTCCCACAAACGACAACTACTTGTAAATTAGGCACTGACATAAATGATTGGCATAGTTCTTTTACATTTCCTAATACCCCATGAGCACCTGCTACAATTAGTAAAATCTTTTTATTCTTACATAACTGATATTTATTATATATGATTTCTGGATTTACCTTTAACTCAAAACTACTCCGAATTGGAATTCCTGTTTCAACAATTTGTTCCGCAGGTACACCGATATCAACCATCAATTCTTTCACATGATCCGTTGCAACAAAATAACGATCTACTTCTCGATGAATCCATATTTTGTGCACGCAAAAATCCGTTAATACGTTATAGACAGGAATTGAAATACCTGTTTGTTTCTTTAATTCTGGTACAGCGATAATTGGAAATGTATTAATTACAATATCTGGTTTCTCCACCTGTAAAAGTGTTTTCAAACGTTTCCTTCCAAAGTTCGCATACCAAGATGCTATTTTCTTATCATAAATTTTTTCTACCCCGTAATAAAACAAACGATATAATTCTTTTCCTATTGTATAACTTTTTAAATATAGATATTTTGTAATGTCAGTTATAAATGGATGTGATTCTCCAAACAAGTCGCATACAATAACATCTTCAATTCCTTTTTGGCGAAATGTTTGTTCTAATGTTTTTGCTACTTGCACATGACCATTACCGTAATGTGCAGTTAATATTAAAACCTTGGGGTTTTTTATCAAACAAATCCACTCCTAGCTTTTTGTTTCTCCATATTGCATATACGACAATAGGAAAAACATTTTCCTTAAAAATTACATAAACAGATTCTAATAATTCCCTTTCAGCTATGTACCTGTCGTGGATATGCAAAGCATATAAGATTGACCCCTTAATCCTATCTGTGCTCATATCTTTACATTATACTTTCCTATAAGAGCTTTCGCAATAACTTACAAATGTTCTCTATTCCATGATACTCACTCTTTTACTTCTTAATTCTTTTTACTATTTTGATTTCCCTTTACAATTATGTAAATTTCTCCATTTATTCCGTACAAAATTATGGATATTCTATTTTCAGTATACTCTTTTATCAATATATACTCTAGATTTTATTGTAAAGAAAGCAAAAAGCCTAATCCAATATTTGGATTAGACCGCTTGTAAAATATATTTAGCATGTTCTACATTTTTCTCAGTAGGTGGTTCTACATTTGCGAGTGGATACTTGTGTCCAAGCGCCTCCCATTTATATACACCAAGCTTATGATATGGTAACACTTCAACTTTTTGAACATTAGACAGACTTTGAATAAAGCTAGATAGTTTTTGTAGATCCTCTTCATTATCCGTAACACCAGGAACTAATACGTGTCGTACCCAAATCGGTTTATTCTTATCCGATAAATAACGAGCAAATTGTAAAATATGTTCATTTGGTTTCCCTGTTAATTTACGATGCTTTTTGGAATCGATATGTTTCAGATCCAATAAAACTAAATCTGTATAATCCATTAAAATATCTAGCTTATTTTGGAATTCTGGTTCCTCAGAATAACAACCACCAGAAGAGTCGATTGTTGTATGGATACCAGCCTCTTTACACTTTTTAAACAACTCAATTAAAAAGTCTAGCTGTAATAATGGCTCTCCACCGCTAACTGTTATACCGCCTCCGGAAGCTTCAATAAATGGAAGGTAACATGTCACATCCTGCATCACTTCTTCAACTGTTATTTCTTTACCTTTACCGATTTCCCACGTATCAGCATTATGACAATATTGACAACGTAATAAACACCCTTGTGTAAATATGACATAACGAATCCCTGGGCCATCAACAGTACCACAAGACTCTACAGAATGTATTCTTCCTTTTACCATGTTACTTCCTCCTTTATTGAAACAGCCTCCCTTCGCTATATATTAAGAGCGAAGGGACACTTTTTTCATTTACATGCTTTCATGCATTGTACGGTTAATTACATCAATTTGTTGTTCACGAGTTAATTTAATAAAGTTTACAGCGTAACCAGATACGCGAATTGTTAATTGTGGATATTTCTCAGGATGTTCCATTGCATCCATTAATGTTTCACGGTTAAATACGTTAATATTTAAGTGGTGGCCTTCTTTTACTGCATAGCCATCAAGCATTGATACTAAGTTACGTACTTGTACATCATCTTCTTTACCAAGTGCTTTCGGAATAATAGAGAATGTATTAGAAATACCATCTTGTGCATCTTCATATGGTAATTTAGCCACAGATAATAATGAAGCTAATGCACCTTTTGTATCACGTCCATGCATTGGGTTCGCACCTGGTGCAAATGGTTCTCCAGTACGGCGGCCATCTGGAGTATTACCAGTTTTCTTACCGTATACAACGTTAGATGTGATTGTTAAGATTGACATTGTATGAACAGAATTTCTGTATGTTTTATGTTTACGAAGTTTATTCATAAATGTTTTTACAAGATTTACAGCAATCTCATCTACACGATCATCATTGTTACCGTATTTAGGGAAATCTCCTTCAATCTCGAAGTCAACTGCAATACCATTTTCATCACGAATTGGTTTTACTTTTGCGTATTTAATTGCACTTAATGAATCTGCTACTACAGATAGACCAGCAATACCTGTTGCCATTGTACGAAGAACGTTTGTATCATGAAGTGCCATTTCAATACGTTCATAGCTATATTTATCATGCATGTAATGGATAACATTTAATGTGTTTAAATATAGACCCGCCAACCATTCCATTGTCATATCAAACTTATGCATAACTTCTTCATAATTTAATACTTCAGAAGTAATTGGTGCGTACTCAGGACCAACTTGTGCTTTAGATTTTTCATCTTTACCACCGTTAATCGCATATAATAATGCTTTCGCTAAGTTTGCACGAGCTCCGAAGAACTGCATTTGTTTACCGATTCTCATTGCAGATACGCAACATGCAATACCGTAATCATCGCCGTATTCAGGGCGCATAATGTCATCATTTTCATATTGAATTGCTGATGTTTTAATAGACATTTTCGCACAGTAGTTTTTAAAGTTCTCTGGTAATTGTTTAGACCAAAGAACAGTTAAGTTTGGTTCTGGAGCTGGTCCTAAATTATCTAATGTATGCAAGAAACGGAATGAGTTCTTTGTTACTAATGGACGACCATCTAATGCCATACCACCGATAGATTCAGTTACCCAAGTTGGGTCACCAGAGAATAATTCATTATAATCAGGTGTTCTTGCGAATTTCACAAGACGTAATTTCATAATGAAGTGATCTACAATTTCTTGTACTTCTTCTTCTGTTAAAGTACCATTTGCTAAATCTCTTTCAATGTAAATATCTAAGAATGTAGAAGTACGCCCAAGACTCATTGCAGCCCCGTTTTGCTCTTTAATCGCTGCAAGGTATGCGAAGTATAACCATTGGAATGCTTCTTGCGTGTTTGTTGCTGGCTTAGAAATATCGAAGCCATGAGAAGCGGCCATTTCTTTTAACTCTTGAAGTGCACGCATTTGCTCAGATAACTCTTCGCGTAAACGCATTGTATCTTCGCTCATTACACCGCCAGTTAAATTTAAATCAGCTTTTTTCGCTTCAATTAAATGATCAATACCATATAACGCTACTCGGCGATAGTCACCGATAATACGTCCACGTCCGTATGCATCTGGAAGACCCGTAATAACACCTGATTTACGTGCATTTCTCATTTCTGGTGTGTATGCATCAAATACACCTTGGTTATGAGTTTTTCTCCAATCTCTAAAAATACGACTAAGTTCTTTATCCATTTCGTATCCATAAGATTCACAAGCTTGTTCTGCCATACGAATACCACCATATGGTTGTAAAGAACGTTTAAATGGTTTATCAGTTTGGAAACCGACTACTTTTTCAATATCTTTATTTAAGTATCCAGGGGCATGTGATGTAATAGAAGAAACAATTTTTGTATCCATATCAAGAACGCCACCGTTTTCACGTTCTTTCGTTGTTAAATCCATTACTTGATCCCAAAGTTGTTTCGTTGCTTCAGTTGCTTCTGCTAAGAAAGATTCGTCTCCTTCGAAAACGTTTACATTATTTAAAATGAAATCGCGAACATCAATCTCTGCTTTCCATTTTTCACCTTTAAAGTTTTCCCATGCGTTTTTAACATTTTCTAATACTTGAGTCATCCTAATCTCCTCCATTTTTGATTAGTACAGGACTAAGATTTTTTATATAACAGCTTACACACTTAGAATACTACTTTTTTACGAAAGTGAACGAAATAGTTGTGACATGTTTGTGAAATATTGAGCAAACTACTATATATATAGTGTTAACTTCATTTAAAAGTCTTTAAAATTAACCCTTTCCTTAATTGTATTTTTTTGGTATCCTTATATACGAGTCCTATTTTGTAATATAAGAACAATACCCATTGTAGAGCTGTAATACTCTTATCTCCTAATCTGTTATAGTTTTTATAACAGAACAAAAAAGTGTACACATGTTGTACACTTTTTTGTTACTTCTATAAAACATCTCTTTTTCTATTGCCATCATAGAATCCGCCACGATTGTCTGTTAATGAAATTATTTGCTCTAGTCCCTCTATATGATCACCTATAATTCGAAGTACAGCTGGAGGGTGACCTATTTTTGCGAAATGTTCACTGGGACGAATACGGTTCATCTTATCAACCTCAACACGATATACACATGCAATTTCAAATCCAGACAGAAGAGCCTTCACTTGTGCTACACAAGGTGACAATAAAGATTTATACCCAATTGCTTTCAAACACTTTTGGCTAAATGCATTAGGTACCGCAATAAGTGAGCCTACCCCTAAATCCTTTCTATCACAAGCTAAATTTAGTGCATACTTAAATGCAGTTACAAGATGAAGTGGTACTCTTAAATCTAAATAGTGATTTAAATCATTTAATGCGACGTCCTTTCCATCTGCTATAGCTTTTGCAAAAGGATATAGCTCACTCGCTGGAATAATAAAATCGCCGTCTATAAATAACACAATTTCTCCTTTGGCAAAATAAGTTCCAAGTGAGCGCCCTACATCATTTCCGAGTGCTTCTTTATATACAATTGTCGTTGCCCCTTTGTCTTTTGCAATTTTTTTCGTTTTATCTGACGAACCATTTACGACAACGATAATTTCGAAGGGTTCAATTTTGCGAAGCTCTTCTATAACGTTTCCAATTGTTTTCTCTTCATCTTGTACGGGAATAACAACAGATAGTTGCTTTCCTTTATACAAATTAGATGTGACGCCCCATCCTTGATAAAACTCTTCAAAACTTAAAGTATGATAGACACTATCCCTTTTCCTATTTCCATCATAATATCCTCCGCGCTCATCACTGCTTAATATCCGTGCCGCTACTGCTTCTATATGATCACCTATCATTCTTTTTTCAGATTGGGAAAGATTTGTTCCATATGCAGCATGCTGGAATGGACGAAATTTATTTGGCGTAATAACGTCAATGGCGCAATGACGACTAATTCTCCATTTACTTTGAAGTAGGCGTAAATGAGCCACAATAGGATTAACAAAACATTCATATCCGATGCTTTGAACGACTTCTTTCGTCAGCGCATGAGGTACATCTAATAAAGAATTAATTTTTAATTCTTCACGCTCTAACATTGCATTTAATATTTGGCGCCATACTGTAATAGAAGTAGGTTTTTGCCTTTTTAAAAATAATGCATCCAAATTATTTAAAACTACATCTGCCTGATCGTATAAAATCGGATTAAGGAATAATTTTAATTTTGAAGTTTGAATAGCAAAATCACCATCTATAAATAGTAATACATCACCTATCGCATGTTTTGCGCCGACTGCACGTCCAACATCGTTCCCTAGTAGCTCTGTATGTTTGATTACTTTACACCCTAAACGATCTGCAACATCTTCTGTTCCATCATTACAACCGTTTGCTACTACAATAATTTCTACTGGATTTAATGGTCTTACCGATTGAATAACGTCTGAAATCGTATCGACCTCATTACATGCAGGAATAATAACAGATAATGACTTAGCCATTGTTTTGTTCACGAAACCACTTAATTGTTTCCTTCAATCCGTTTTCCCACGTTACTTTCGCCTGAAATTGAACAAGCTTTTTTAATTTTGTTACATCTGGTCTTCTATTTGGAATTTCTTCAAAACCATGAGGATATACTTCTTCAAAAGGCACTTGTACAATCTTCGAAGAAGAATTCGTTAATTTTTTAATTACTTCTGCTACTTCTTTTATACTCTGTTCATTCTCAGAACCTATATTAATAATCTCACCATTTACCTTCTCATCCATTGCCCGAATTGTTGCTTCTACCGCATCACTCACATACGTAAAACAACGTGTCTGCTTTCCATCTCCATATACGAGAATGTCTTCTCCTTGCAAAGCCGCACTAATAAATCGCGGGATTACCCCTGCATACGGACCATCTTTCGCTCTTGGACCATAAATATTAAAATATCGAACAATCGTTACCGGTAAACCTTCTAATGCGTATCCTAAACATAATGTCTCTTCCAACGTTTTACAAACTGCATAACTCCAACGAATTTTAGAAGTTGCCCCGTATAATCGATCTCCCTCTTCAGAGAAAGGCGGCTTGGCCTTACCATATACTTCTGAAGTAGAAGCAAAAACTACTTTCTTCTTTCCTTTTAACGCTGCTTGTAAAATATTTCTCGTCCCATCAAAATTCGTTTCTATGAGCTCTATACTTTTTTCCATTGTTGTTTTCACACCTAAAATTGCTGCTAAATGAAACACGACATCATGCTGATCTACTAATTCATAAATAGAATTTTTATCTAAAACACTTATTGGAATAACACGGATTTTTTTCATTAACTCTTTATGGTACTTATTTTTACCTTTATAAAAGTTATCCACAACAGTGACCTCATAACCTCTTCTCATCAACTCTTCAGCTAAATGCGACCCGATAAATCCGGCCCCACCTGTAATTAAACATTTCTTACTCATTTACTCACCTTCTTTACAATCCCGCGTGTATCTATTACTCGGTCCATTCCTTTAAAAAGCTTCCAATCAATATTAGAATGATCCGTTAAAATTAAAATACAATCCGCTTTTTTAACTTTTTCTTCATCTAAAGAAACAGATTGATACACCTTATCTCCAATTTCCGCGAAAGAAATATAAGGATCATGATATTCTATCTCGTATCCTTGATTTCTTAATAATTGAATAATCGGTAACGCTGGTGATTCTCTCAAATCATTTACATCTTTTTTATACGCAATCCCTACAATTAACACCGTTGCAGGTGATTGCACCACACTTTTTACTTTCCGGACCATTTTCTCTGGCATTTCTTCATTAATTATATGTGCTGCCTCAATTAATTGACTAATTGCCCCATTCTTTTTTATTCTCCATTGAAAATATAAAGGGTCTACTGGAATACAGTGTCCCCCTATCCCTGGCCCTGGCCAATATGGAGTAAACCCAAATGGTTTTGTAGATGCCGCTTCAATGGCCTCATAAAAATCAATGCCTAAACTTTCACATAGTGTGTTTAGTTCATTTACTAAAGAAATGTTAACTAAGCGCTGAATATTTTCAAATAGCTTGCACATCTCTGCTACTTTCGGAGAGCTAACAGGTACAACTTCGTCAAAAATGGTACTATATAAATCCTGTACCTTTTGTCTACACTTTTCTGTTTGTCCACTAATAACTTTTGGAATAGCTTGAACTGAATATTGACTATTTGCTGGATCAATTCTCTCAGGGGAATATCCGATATAGAAATCTTCCCCTACCTTGTTACTATTTTGAGAAATAATAGGTATGATGACTTCTTCAAGTGTGCCTGGATATGTGGAGCTTTCAAAAATGAAGGTTTGTCCTTTTTGAAGGTTTTGTTGTATATAATGCGAAGCTGAAATGAGGGCACTTAAATCTGGTTCTCTTTGTTCATTAATTGGAGTCGGGACAGTGACAATAACATAATCACTACTTTGAAAATCAGCAATGCCTTGATCCGGTGTGTTTACTGTTAATTTTTTTTTCGTCAATAAACTTTGTAACTCTTTAGAAGAAACATCTGGAATATAACTTTCTCCTTTTATAATTGAGTCTATTTTTCTAATATCTTTATCTAATCCAAGTACTGTATGCCCTCTTTCTGCAAAATGTACCGCTAAAGGAAGGCCAACATACCCTAACCCAATAATAGCTACTTTACTACTATTCATTTGTATTCTCTTCTTCCCTTCTCAATTGTTGAATGATATCTCTATCTCTATCTCCATCAGTAAAGCCACCACGTTCATCCGTACGTTGTAATAAATACGCAACCGCCTCAAGTTGATCACCGAAAATACGATCAAACGCTGAAATACGCCCATTTACAAATTCGTGTTGCTCTGGACGTACTCGATTTGTTTTTATAACATCTACTAACTCTACTGTTGTAATAGAGAATCCTTCTAAAATAGCTTTCACTTGTGCTAATGGCGGAATGATAAGGGCGTCATATCCTATTTTCTCTATTACCTTCTTATGCATGGCATGTGGTACAGCAGTTAGTGAGTTATTCCATAAATCTGGTCTTTTCGCTACCAAATTCAAAAAGTATTTTCCCATACTAATTGGATCTGCTGGATGAAACATATCTAATAAGCATTGTAAATCATTTAACACCACGTCATTTCCATCTTCAACAGCATGTAAAAATGGAGTGAGTTTTTTTGCTGGAATAACAAAATCACCATCAACGAATAAACAAATATCTGCCGTAGCATGCATAGCCCCTATTGCTCGTGCTACATTATGTCCAAGCGCCTTCGTAAATTCAACTACAATAACATTCTCTAGCTTTGCCTGTTTAACAGTCTCAACATCTGCTCCATTCGCGACAACTATAATTTCATCTACACCTGCTTCTTTCACTTCTTGTATAACAGACCTTATAGTTATTTTTTCTTCTGATACCGGGATAATGGCACTATATTTCGCTTTTTTCTTTTGTAATAAAACTGGTTTATACTTTCCTACAAACGCTCTATCTCTATTGTCCTCTGAAAAACCACCGCGATTACCGTATGTTTCGATTACGTATTGTAAAGCACGCAAATGATCACCCATAATACGACTAGTCGCTTTCGGATAAGGAGAGCCAGGTGATGCGCCCGTATGGACAGGACGAACTTTATTTGTGTAAATGACATCAACTGAAGCCATATCAGAAATATCTACTCCTCTAGACATCGCCATCGCTTGAAATAATGCTGGATCTGCTAAATTCCACCACCCCAGTTTTTCAATCACTTTACGACTTATCGCATGTGGTATTGCAATTAAAGATCCTACAACAAACTCCTTCTTGTTCAAATAACGATTTAACATATATTTTCCAACCGTCGTATAATGCGGTCTCATCTTCAAATAAACGGACCATGTTAAATTATTTAAAACAATCTCATGTCCTTGCTGTATTCCTTTAATAAAATTGTATAATTCTTCACTTTTCATGACGATATCACCATCTAAAAATAAAACAATTTCACCTTTTGCTTCTCTAGCACCAATTGCCCGTCCCACATCATTACCAAGGGAATATCTATAATAAATTACACGGCAATTATGCTGTAGCGCTATTTCTTTCGTACCATCTGTCGATCCATTATCTACTATGATAATTTCATATGGTTCGAGCTTTCTTACTTCTACTAAAACTTTTGATAAAGTACTTGCTTCATTATGCACTGGAATAACAACTGACACTCTCATACTTGTATCACTCTTACCCTTCCAAGCGAACATATGAAATAATAGGAATACGTACAACTACATCTTCCGGTGGTCCATAAGAAGGAGAAGTACGAACACTTACTGCTCCATCTGTCACAGATAACAGAATACCTGCAACAATTTCGGCCGCTGTCACAACTTGCACTAACTCACCAACATGGTTACGTAATTCTTCAGTAAATAACATATATAAGTCTCCTTTCTTACGCTTCTTTAATTGATATAATACTTGTAAATGGTAATAAAACTTCTGTTCCTATTCCTTCTTGCAATGTTAAGAAGTCATCACCAACTGCTACAATAACGCCTGTTAACTGTCCCACTGTCACAGTAATTTCTACGTTTTTACCTAAATACTGCTCTGCAATTTCTTTAAAAGGTGATGTATTACATTCTTTTAAAATGTTACAAATAATCGATTGAAATTGACTTGATTTAATAAATTCTTCTGTAGCTTGCTTGGAATTTCTTTGAATAAACCTCGCGAAGTTTTGCGAAAATAAAAGTCTTTCCACAGCAGGCAATAACTTATTATCTAAAAAATAATCTAATTGTCTATTAAACAATCTTGATAACTTTTTCCAATAATTACTGAACAGACACATATACTTCTCCTCCTATTATTTTTAAATTATAAAAATACATCCATACATCTTAATGTATACAAAATAGATATTTTTGTGATAGGTAAGACATACATTTTCTAAAAGAAATATTTGTTTCAGGGCATAAAAAAAACTATCCAAAAGGATAGTTTCTTACACTTCAATATTTCTTAACATCGTATATATATCGTTATTCACTTTACCAAATGATTTAATATTGTTTTGAATGTTAGATAATAAAACAACGTACACACTACCGTTTTTACTAAATCCATTTAAACAATTCCAACCTGGCATTACACCATGATTCGAATAGCTTCCTGGGTCTACGTACCAGCCAAATCCGTAATCCTTTTTCACGGCTGTAAACATTTGATCGTAACTTGCTTTTGAAATTAACTTTCCAGAGTATAACGCTTCGTTAAATAAATATAAATCATGTGCACTCGTATATATATCACCACAACCATATAGTTGTGACATGCTCGGAATATTAGGTGTTGTCATATTATTATTTACTATTTTATAACCCGTTGATGGGAATCTTGTTTGTTCTAACGCTGTGCCAAAACCAGAATGTTTCATACCCGCAGTAGCAAAAATATGTTGTTTAATATATTCTTCGAGCGACTGTCCACTTACCTTCTCGGCAATGTATGCAAGTATGGAGTAGTTCGAATCGGAATACTTCCATTTCTCTCCTGGACCACCAATACGCTTTTGATTTCCTATCCGCTTTATCAGTTCTTCATGAGAAATATCTTCTTTTCCCTGCTCATATTCGGGAATCCCTGATGTATGTGTTAATAGATGTTTTAGCTGAATACTATTACCTTGTGGGAAATTTGGAATATACTTTGCAACAGTATCTTCTACTTGTAATTTATTCTGATCTTTCAACTGCATAATAGCAGTTGCTACAAACGCCTTTGAAATAGAACCAATATAAAAAGTCGTCTCTGAATTATTCGGTACTTGCTGCTCTTTATTTGCCATACCGTATCCTTTATTCAAAAGAACTTTTCCATTCTTCACAATAACAGCTGTCCCGCTAAAGCCTGCGTTTTTTAAATACTGGTCCAATTGAGCGTTTTCATTAATTTCTTGAGGTGGTCCTTCAGCAGGCTGTTCCGCAACTTGCGCTTGCTTCACTTGTTCTTCCTGCTCTTTTTGTTTTTGCTTCTGTACTTCTTGTTTCTTTTTTTCTTCTTTCTTTTTTAGCTCTTCTTGTTTCTTCATTTCTGCTGCCGCTTTTAAAGTTTCTTCTTTCTTATTATGCGCAACAATTTTTGTATACATGAAATATACAAGTGATAATAGTAAGACGAGAATGATTGTTCTTTTGATGTATACAATCGGCCGACGTACTTTCCCATTCGCATTATTTTTTTCCTGATCCATAATTGCTTTTTTCCCCTTACTCACCAATAATTTAATTCCTCTATTAAAGATTTATTTTAGTAGATTATGGATAATCCATTCTATATCATCCCTACTTTATCACGCACTGCACATATTACCAACCTATATGTACAAAAAAGAAAAAGAAAATTTACAAAAGTAAGATTCCCGTTAAATTATTAACAAAAAAAAGAGGATATCCTCTAAAAAATTGATGTTATCAATCTTTTTGGACATCCTCTTATCTCATTATTTATACGTGTTTTTTCATATCATCGGCAACAGACTCAACATTTGTACCTACGATAACTTGTACACTTGTATTACTTAATTTCATAACACCTTTTGCACCAGCACGTTTTAATGCTGCTTCATTTACTTGACCAGCATCTTTTACTTGTAAGCGTAGACGTGTTGCACAGTTATCAATAACTGTTAAGTTTTCTTTTCCGCCTAAAGCTGCTACGTAAGTTTCACCAATTGAACCTGCAACTGGTGCATCACCATCTTCAACTAACTCATCGTCATCTTCACGACCAGGAGTTTTTAAATCGAACTTCTTAATTAAGAAGTAGAATACTATGAAATAAATTGCTGCGTAAATTAAACCAATACCTGCTAGTAAGACTGGTTTTGTTGCAATACCGAAGTTTAAAGCGTAATCGATTGCACCGGCACTAAATGAGAAACCATCATGAATGCCAAGCGATGTTGTAATGAATAAAGAAAGACCTGTTAATACAGCATGAATACCATATAATACTGGTGATAAGAACATGAATGAGAATTCAATAGGCTCTGTAATACCAGTTAAGAATGAAGTTAATGCTAGACCAGCTAACATACCAGTAACTGCTTTACGCTTTTCTGGTTTAGCAGCTGCAATCATTGCGAAACATGCTGCTGGTAAACCGAACATCATAACTGGGAAGAAACCAGTCATAAACATACCTGCTGTTTTGTCACCTGCAAGGAAACGAGCAATATCACCATTAACAACATTACCTGCTGCATTTGTAAAGTCCCCAAATACAAACCAGAAGTATGTGTTCATTACGTGGTGTAAACCAATTGGGATTAATAAACGGTTTAATAAACCAAATAGTCCTGAACCAATTGCACCTAAATTAACAATTCCATGAGCTAATGCATCAATACCATTTTGAATTGTTGGCCAAATTTGTGCAAATAGAATTCCTAATATCAGCATCACAACTGATGTAACAATTGGAACGAAACGTTTTCCAGCAAAGAAACCTAACCATTCTGGAAGTTTAATCTTATGGAATTTATTATAAAGAAGTCCTGCTATAACACCAACAATAATACCACCTAAGACTTTCATATCTACTTTAGTCGATAATTCAGCAGCCTTAGATACTTGTGTCATTGTATCCGCAAGCTTAGATGGATCTACATTTGCGCTATTACCTATTAAATCTTGGACTTTACCTAATTTACCTTGTAATTCAGCAGTTGAATACCCTTTGCTAAGTGCATCAATACTATTTTTCATAACAAGATAACCAATTGCACCTGCAAGACCTGCTGCACCACTACCATCCACTGAAAGACCGATTGCAATACCAATTGCAAAAATAAGTGCTAAGTTATCAAAAACTGCTGCGCCGGCCTGTGCCATAACAGGAATATCAAATACATCTGGTTGCCCTAAACGAAGCAATAATCCTGCTGCTGGTAGTACTGCAATCGGAAGCATTAAAGCTTTACCAATACGTTGTAAAAACTGCAACATTTTAATTCCCCCTAATCAAATTTATGAAATCGTTATCATTATAAGTACGCTTTAGAAAACGCTTTCTATTACATAACCATAATAACATATAGTTGTATAGATGTGTAGTTTTTATTTCTGAACTTTTTATGGATAAATCTCCTATTTCCAAACTGTTATATAAAAGGAAAATTCTCCTTTTTAAAATACAGAATACTCGAAACGAAAGACCTATTATAGCACATTGAACTTTCGTTTTATCATTCCACTTTTTCATGTTATTATTTATTTCCGAGCATATCGGGAAAAGTAAACTTAGTTAATTCAAAATAGGAGCGTTGGTACTATGCAGTGCATTGAAACAAACAACTTACAACAGTTGTTAGAACAAGTAAAACCATATACGAAAAAAGGAAAACTTGCTACTTATATCCCCGAACTAGGAAATGCAAATCCAGACGATTTAGGGATTGCCATTTTCCATAAAGAAACAGAATATATCCATGCAGGTAACTCACAAACACTATTTACTCTTCAAAGTATTTCCAAAGTAATTACACTTGCCCTTGCCCTTTTAGACCGTGGTGAAGAATATGTATTTTCTAAAGTTGGAATGGAACCAACGGGTGACCCATTTAATTCTATTATTAAGTTAGAAACGACAAGTCCGTCCAAACCCCTTAATCCAATGATAAATGCAGGAGCTTTAGCTATTACAAGCATGTTAGCAGGAAAAGATAACGAGGAAAAAATGGAACGTATTCTTCATTTTGTACGTGAAATAACAGATAATCCTACTATTAATTATTCCTCTAAAGTTGCCGATTCAGAACTAGAGACAGCTTACCTAAACCGTTCACTTTGTTATTATATGAAACAAAACGGAATTATCGATTGTGATATTGAAGAACTTATGGATTTATATACTCGTCAATGCGCAGTTGAAGTAAACTGCATCGATTTAGCACGTATCGGCTTAATTTTTGCAATGGATGGATATGATCCATATAAGAAAAAACAAATCATCCCTAAACATATTACAAAAATTTGCAAAACATTTATGGTCACATGTGGTATGTATAACGAATCTGGTGAATTTGCAATTCGTGTTGGTATTCCTGCAAAAAGTGGTGTAGCCGGTGGTATTTTTGGCTGCGTAAAAGGAGACATGGGAATCGGTATTTTCGGACCAGCTTTAGATGCAAACGGAAATAGTATTGCCGGTTTTAAAATTCTTGAACTTCTTTCTGCTCAAGAAGGTTGGAGCATTTTTTAATCGCGAGTTATCCTGCTATACTAGCAGGATTTTTTATTTCGCCAAAACCTCACTTTTGTCAGTTATCAATCCTCTTACAAAAACAGTGCTGAAAGTTTCTCTATATCATGCATATTTGTTCCCCCCTCCTGAATAATATAGTACAACCTAGCGCTATATGTGGAGGTGTGAAAGATGAAACTAATATTTCAAATGGGAAAACAACCTGTTCTTGAAAAAACAATCCTTCTTTTTATATTGAGTATTGTAGAAAGCTTGAAGTTAAAAGTTGTTTCACTCGACGAAGCTCACCGATACATATTCAATTTAGAAGTACTTGAATTATTAATGGATCGGAACATCGATGATCAAGTACTTGAACTTATTCATTTCGGGATGGGACTTGAAGACATTTATCATGTGCTTCCTGAAGAACTTGAGCATACGATTGAAGAATTAAAGTGGCTTTGCATTCAAGTATTAAGTGAGTACAGTATGCATGAAGAATCCGAACAATTAATTGAAGATATACGGTAAAAAAGCACCTATGTAGGTGCTTTTAATGTTTTTTTAAACTATTTTTATACGCCTCAATATTTACTGGTAGCTCTTCCTCTTCCAAAGTATGTTCATTTACATCTTTATGAATGAACGCACCTTTAGGTGGTTGATGATCATGCCCTTTTTTCTTATGATCAAATGCTTTCCCGCGTCCCATACAAATCCCCCTTTCTTAAAAGAAATCCGTATTAGTATGGAGAAAAGTACGTCGATATATGCAATCTCTTGCTGTATTTCCAAGGAAATACTCGAACCTTGTTTTCTACTCTCCTTACAACAACTGATCGATCCCAATAAGAATTAATAACACTCCTGCGATAACTGTCGCCCATTTCCCTAAGTATTCTGCTAAAAATCGTTTTCCTACATACGCAAAACCACTAATACAAATAAAACTAAACACCCCAGAAATAGTCGCTGTAAGCCAAAGATTTAAATTTGTTACCCCTGCATCAAATCCACCTGCAATATTATTAATAGACAACGCAACTCCTAAAACAATTGCTTCTGAGAAACTAATTGTTTTAGAACCATCAAAATCTGCTTTTTCCGGATCACGTAAAATTCCCATAAGTACATTATCATCTTTAGAACCTGCAGTATTTTTTTGGCCCAAGAAAGGCTGACATAAAATAAACACACCGATTATCCCTAAAACGATTGCTCCAATCAGATTTGCTGTAAACTCTGAAATAAATAACGCAATCCAGTTTCCAAAAAATCCAGCTAGTAAAGTAAATAAAAATCCAAAGAATGCAATGATAAAATTGTTAAACCACGAAATACGAATTTTACGAATGCCATATGCAATTCCAACACCTGCATTATCTAAATTAGAAGCGATCCCGATTAAAAAAATTGAAAATAAGCCTACCGTACTCATAAATAGTCACCCCTTTTTCTCACTTTTCAATGCATATTATGAAAATGTTGAGCAACTGTGCCTGTCTGTTTCATATACTTGTAATAAATGCTCAATATTTTTTCAACACTAAAAAAGGAGTGCCTACACTATGGCTAATGAAAACCCGAATGATCGGCTTGGCAAATTAATAAAAAAACTTTTAAAAGAACGCGCCTTATCTATGCGCCAACTAGGAATACTTACAAATATTGATCCTGCAACAGTCTCAAGAATTATTAATGGCAAACAACCGCCAAAACAAAAACATCTACAAAAATTTGCAGAATGTCTTCAAGTTCCACCCCAATTGTTATTTGATGAAATGTACCCTGATTCTCCTCACATAAATAAAGAAAAAACAGATATGTACACATCTCTTGATACCATTCAGCAAACGCTGCAATCCTCTAACTTATTCGATTTCGATTACACTACAACTCGCGTAAAACAAGAACTCGAAAATTACGAACGCTATGCCCAGACAACAGAAGGTGAAAAACGTATTCATAACAGTTTCGCAAGCAAATTAGAGCAAATTGATAGTGCAGGTCCTTTTATTGAACAATTAACAGATATGTATCAACAATTTTGCAATGAAACCATTTCAAAAGAAGAACGTGCAGTTCTTGGGAGCGCATTACTTTATTTCATTTTATCGACAGATATTATTCCCGACTATCTCTTTCCAATTGGCTATTTAGATGATGCGATCGCCGTTGAATTAGCAAAAGAGAAATTACTTGAAATAAAACGAAAGACATAGCAAAATAAAGAACTATTTCAGTTGTTTATATTCAACTCTGAAATAGTTCAATAAAAAATCGTACAAGTATACATACTCGTACGATTTTACTATACAAATCTATTTTTTCGTGTGGCACCATTCATATATAAATGCTGTTATCACTTTTGTAAATTCAATTAACTGTTCAACTTCAACTTTCTCATTTACAGAATGTGCTTCTTCTAATGTACCTGGTCCATATATAATCGCTGGAATGTGAAACTCACTAAACCAACCGCCATCAGTTACCGTTGCAGACATATCTAAAATTGCATTTTTTGATAAAATAGACTCGTGTACTGAGCTAAGTTTTTTTACAGCTGCATGTTCCCTATCTACTTCTAATGAAGGGAAAATTTCACCACGATCTACAATCATTGATTCTCCGCCCCACTTAAATTGTGGCGGATTTTCACTTAACCATGGATCGGCAGCTGCTACCTTTCCAATATACTCTTCAATTTCTTTTATTATTTGTTCATGTGTTTCGTTCGGATAGAAGTGCACTGTTATCCATAACTGGCACTCATCCGCAATAAACGCCGCATGCCTTCCCCCCTCAATAACAGCTGGATTAATTGTTGTTGTTCCAGATGGATAGCCTTCATATGTTTTCATGACTGCCCAGTGGCGCTCTAATTCTTGTAAACTTTGCACAATTTTCATCATTTTTTCAATCGCACTCGCTCCGAATAAACGTCCCCCTGCATGGATCATTTGCCTACGTGTTGCATCATGAAACGTTTGCGGGCTTTTCACAGTAATCCATCCAGTAATTACGCCGCCCTGTCCTTGCATATGTAAATCACTCGTATCCACTACGACTGCAAAATCAGCATCATAACCTCGCCTGCAGCATTGAAGCGTGCCAGCTTCTCCAACTTCTTCCCCAATTACGGATTGAAAGATTACATCTCCAGGTAATTCAATGCCAGCTTCTTGTAAAAGCTGAATAGCAAATAGTGCCCCAGCCAATCCCCCTTTCATATCTGCCGCACCACGTCCAACTAACCAACCATCTTTTATAAATGGCTCAAACGGATTCATTTCCCACGCCTCATTTGTGTTTCTCGCCGGCGGTGCTAGTGTTTCAAAACGAATTAAGGTTTTTGTAAGCTCTAGTAACTCATCTTTTCGTAAATCAATCTGTTCTAATAGCTGTGAAACTTCTTGATTCATCGCTAATTCCCCTTTGCATACATAGTATGTTTCCAGCTTTATTTTCACAAAAAAAGAGACTGTTTACAATTTTACAGTCTCCAAATTACTCAATATTATAAACTTTCTACTTTTGTTGTATTGATCTTTTCAATATGCTCTACTTTACGTACCTTATTTCTTGTCGCACGGTAAAACAGTAAACAAACAATCATAAATGGAATTCCACAATATAACGCCATTCTTTGCTCTGGGATAAAAGCCATAGCAACTATAACTGTTATATTTAATGCTAATGCCAGAAGTGGTACGAATGGATATAGCGGTGTTTTAAATTTCAAGTCCTTCACATCTCCGCCCTGCTTAACATATGCCCTTCTAGCTAATAAGTTAGATAAAGCAATAGATGCCCAAACTAATATCGCCCCAAATCCGGCAATAGAAAGTAGCCATAAATAAACTGTATCTTCCGCATAAATACCTGATAGTAATGAAAGACAGCCTACAATCGTGCTTACAATCAATGCATAAATAGGAACACCATTTTTAGATAACTTACCAAAAATCGGACTAATCATTCCTTGATTAGACATAGACCATAGCATACGAGAAGTTGCATATAATCCTGAATTCGCAACGGATAGTACCGCTGTAATAATAACGAAGTTTATAATATCAGCTGCATAAGGAATACCAATTTTATCAAATACAACTACGAATGGACTTTCTATCACTCCTGCTTGCTGCCATGGGAATAATCCTGCAAGAATGAAAATAGATAATACAAAGAACACGAGTATACGCCAAACTGTATTATTAATTGCCTTTGGGATTGTTTTTTCTGGATTTTCACTCTCACCTGCTGCAATACCGACTAGTTCTGTTCCTTGGAAGGAAAAATTAACAGCAATCATCGTAATTAAAATAGCGGATAATCCATTTGGAAACAATCCACCATAATCAGTAAAACTAGAGAACATTGGTGCTGGTTCATTTCCTTTCATATCTAGAAAACCAAACATTGCTGCCCCGCCCAAAATAATAAATGCAATGATTGTAATTACTTTAATACTTGCAAACCAAAATTCAACTTCTGCAAAACTTCTTGAAGATAATGCATTGATAGCAAAGAGAAGCACCGCAAACGCTACACACCAAATCCATGACGGTACATCAGGAAACCATCGTTTCATTAAAATACTAACTGCAATCAGTTCAATACCTATCGTAGCAGACCAGTTTAACCACGACATCCATCCGACTACATAACCCGCTGCAGGGGAAATGTGCTTCGTTGCATACGTTTGATAAGATCCTGCGTCGGGCATCGCAACAGCTAACTCTCCAAGACAGAGCATCGTTAAATACATAACAAACCCTCCAACAAGATACGCTACAATTGCTCCCCCAGGCCCAGCTTCATGAATTGTATACCCAGATCCTAAAAAAAGACCGGTACCAATAACTCCTCCAAGTGCAATCATAAATATGTGCCTGCTTTTCAATTCACGTTTTAAACCTTGGTTTTGATCCATCATATAAATCCCCCCTTTTCCCTTTGGAAACCCATTTCATGTAAGCGTTTTTAAAATCATTCATAATAAAAATGATTATTGAAAAGAGCGAAATACATAGCACTTATTAATCACTACCTGTTATTAAAAGATCATCCCTCACTGTTATTAATAACTTTTTATCAGCAATGGCTTGTCCTTCTACTACTTCTAATGATTCGATATACCCACTGATTCCTACCTTAATTTCTACTTTCTGTTTATCTATTGTTTCAATTAACGCTAATTTCTCCCACTCGTATACGTATGAACTTTCCGCAACAAATAGCTTCTCTACTTTTCCATAACAAGGACTATACACACCTTCTATAACTGTCTTCACTTTATAAATTCCTCCCTCTTATTAATTGACACCAAAACGTTGTATATCCTGTAAAAATTCATATTCTCCCCTCTAGAGATTTCGAATATTATTTATGCAAAATACGTACCAAGTCTCTGATTCATATATTAAATGAGAGTTTCACACAAAAAAGTGTGCACAACCGCAAAATTTTTCTATCATTTGAAAAGTTTTAAGAGAAAAATAGCAAAAAAATTTTGCGATTTTATAAGAATTTTAATAAAATTATAAAAAGTCAGTCTTCATAGGGTGAAATGAGGAGAAGATAATCTATGCGTACAGAAGAAATTAATTTAAAACAGATCGTTGAAATGAATATGCTATATGAAACTTTACTCAATGAGCTCGATATCGGGATTCATATTATTAATGAGGAAAGTAAAACGATTATCTACAACCGCAAAATGATGGAAATTGAATCAATGGAACGCTCAGATGTATTATATAAAAGTCCTTTAGAAGTATTTGCATTTGAAGAAAATAAAAATAGTACTCTTATAGAGGCATTAAAATTAGGAAAAACAAACAAAAATATAAAACAAACGTATTTTAACAATAAAGGACAAGAAATTACAACGATTAACGATACTTTCCCTATAATAGAAAATGGAAAAATTAAAGGCGCTATTGAAATATCAAAAGAAATTAGTCACTTAAAGCAAACGATAAAAATGGGTCCTTCTCGAAAACAAAGCACCAAATTTACCTTTGATCACATAATTGGTGATTCTAAAGCCATTCAATCAATCATTACAGAAGGAAAAAGAGTAATTCGTACATCTTCCTCCATACTTCTAGTAGGAGAAACAGGCACTGGTAAAGAACTATTTGCACAAAGCATCCATAATGAAAGTCAGCGTTCAACAAAACCCTTTATTTCACAAAACTGTGCCGCTATACCTGATACCTTAATGGAAAGCCTACTATTTGGCACAAATCGAGGTGCCTTTACAGGAGCAATAGATAAATCAGGCTTATTCGAAGAAGCGAACGGAGGAACTTTGTTATTAGATGAGATTAATTCATTAAGTCCAGCACTTCAAGCGAAGTTACTGCGAGCTATACAAGAAAAAACAATAAGAAGAATCGGAGGCACACAAGAAAAAGAAATTGACGTTCGTATTATAGCAACTATTAATGAAGATCCTCTTGAAGCTATTACACACAATCGATTACGAGAAGACTTATATTATCGATTAAGCGTCGTTACTTTATGTCTTCCGCCTTTACGTGAACGAAAAGAAGATATTCCGGCTCTTGTTCAGCACTTTATCGAAAAATACAATATTCAATTCGGACTTAGTGTAACAGATGTAGATGTGCATGTAAGAGAGTTTTTATATGCATATGATTGGCCTGGAAACGTAAGAGAATTGGAACATATCATTGAAGGTTCAATGAATTTAGTTGAAGATGAAAACATCATTACAGCGTTTCATCTTCCCACTCGCTTTCGCGAACGAATAAAAAAAGAATTCAATATGCAACCTTTCTTAACTAATAACGATACTGATACGCCTAAAACGTTAAAGCACACAATAGAAGAAATGGAAAAAAAATACATCAATCAAATTCTAAAAGAGTATCACGGGAATATCTCACAAGCTGCAAAATTTTTAGGATTAAGTAGACAAAACTTACAATATCGAATTAAAAAACTGCATTTACACATATGAAATGAACATTTCTCCAAGTGCAAAAATAAATTGGTAAAATATGTTATAATAAACATATAACATGCTAGAAAGGGGCTATATATATGAGTAATGATAAAAAATTAAAGTTATTACACTACTTATACCTTCTCCCTGCTGTTCTATGTATAATGTTATTCATAAATGGTGATATGAGTAGCTTTCCTTATGCAAAGCTATTAGGAACAATTAGCGGCTCCTTTGCAGCTATTATGCTTGCTGCTTTTTGGAATTTGAAGCTACGTATGAAGAAAGAAAAATCTTCTTAACGCCAAAGCATAAAAAAATCGAGCCTACACAGCTCGATTTTTTTTATGACTATTAAAACTCAACATTCTCCAAATACAAACCACTCGCCTCCGCAAGACAATTAATTTGATTGCGTTGTTTCGCCTCTAAAATATGCGGAATTGCTTCTGCATCTAATTGTCCTAATCCAACTTCAATTAATGCTCCAACAATTTTTCGGACCATGTTATGAAGGAATCCGTTACCACTTACTCTAATTTGTACAAACCCTGCTTCTTCCATCACTTCAAGTGTATATACTTCTCGCACCATAGACTTTTTCTTTGATTTTGCATTTGAAAAAGCAGTAAAGTCATGTGAACCAATTAAATGTTTCGCAGCTGCTTTCATGCTTTTCACATTTAATTTTTTATTCACATGCATGCTGTATTTACGCATAAATGGATTTGTATGCTCTTCATTCCAAATTTTATACAGATATGTTTTTGCTTTAGAATTGTAACGAGCATGGAAACGATCATGTACTTCTTCCACATTCGTAATGCTAATATCATTAGGTAAATATTGATTTAAATATTTTTTCACTTTATGTTCCACTAACTTCTCATCACTTTGAAAGTTAGCAACTTGATTCAAAGCATGTACACCAGCGTCTGTTCTACTACAACCAATAATTTCAATTTCTTTTCCGACCATTTCAGATATGACACTTTCGATTTTTCCTTGAATTGTATTATCGTTATTACCGAGACGTTGCCACCCTTTAAAACGTGCACCATCGTACTGAATCTTTAATTTATAATTATGCATAATATTCTCCTTCATAGAAAATATTCCCTCATACCATGAGGGAATATTAATAAACTTTACTTTCTAACAAGCTTCACTACATTTTCTACGTGAGCTGTATGCGGGAACATATCAACTGGTTGCACATACTCCACTTCATAGCTCTTCATTAATGCTTGTACATCACGTGCTAATGAAGAAGGATTACAAGACACGTACACAACTTGTTTCGGCTTCACTTTTAAAATTGTTTCCAGTAATTTATCATCGCAACCTGTACGTGGTGGGTCGACAACAATTACATCTGGACGCCATCCTTCTTTTACCCATTTCGGTAACCATTGTTCAGCTTTACCTGCTTCATATTTCGTATTTGTAAATCCGTGACGCTTCGCATTTTTTCTTGCATCTGCAATCGCTTCTGGAATTACATCCATACCACGTACTTCCGCTGCATCATTTGCAAGCCAAAGACCGATTGTACCAACGCCACAATACGCATCTACAATTTTCTCATCGCCTGTTAACGCAGCGGCTTTTTTCGCTTCATTATACAAAACAACGGTTTGCTCTGGATTCAACTGGAAGAACGCACGTGCTGATAATTCAAATGATAAATCACCAAGTGTTTCTTGAATTACTTCTTTTCCAGCTAATTTAAATGTTTTGTCGCCAAAAATAACAGATGTTTTACGCCAGTTTACATTTTGCATAATTGATTTAACCGCTGGCATCTGTTTTTGTACTTCTGCAATAAATTGTTCTTTATTTGGTAATTCTTCTTTTGTTGTAATAAGTGTAACTTGTACTTCCCCTGTTTGAACTGCAGTACGTGTTACAATTGTGCGTACTAAACCTTTTTGTTTTTTCTCATTGTAAATAGAAACATTTAATTTTTCTAAAATACGTCTTACAACTTTTGTCGCTTCATTCGTTGCTTTATGTTGAATCATACAGTGAGCGATATCAATTAACTGATGTGAGTTTTGTTTATATAGCCCTGTAATAACCTTTTCGTCTTTACGCCCCACTTGTAATTGACTCTTATTACGATAATGCCATGGATTTTCCATGCCAAGCGTTGGACGAATTTTCTCTTCCATACTGTTTTTCATGTACTTCTCAAATGCTTGTACAACGATATCACGCTTTTGATTCAATTGTTCTTTATAATCTAAATGTTGCAGCTGACAACCGCCACACTCCTCATATACTGGACACGGTGCTTTCACACGATGCGGTGAAGCTTTACGAACTTTTTTCACTTTCGCTTCAGCGAAGCCACGCTGAATTTTCGTTGTTTCTGCAACAACTTCTTCTCCTGGTAATGCCCCTGGAATGAAAACAACTTGTCTCTTAAAATAACCAACGCCTTCTCCGTTAATTCCAAGACGTTTAATTGTCACAGGAAACGTTTGACCAACTTCCAACTTACTCTCATGTTGCTTTTGTATCATTATTACACCTCTACTCTATACTTTTCCATAAATATAACGCTGCATAACTGCAGTATGGTTCACACTCTTGTTTCAATTTTTCTAAAAATGCATCATCAGGTTTATCATCTAATTGAAATATACCTTGCACTGCACGCTGAATCCCAATGTCCGCTTTCGGGAACATATTTTTCCGTCCAAGCCCAAACATTAAAAAGTTTTGCACTGTCCATGCACCAATTCCCCTAATTGGCAACAATTGTGCTGAAATGTCTTCTTCCGTCCCATTTTCTATACTCGCTAAATTTAATGTACCACTGACAATACTTCGACCTAATCCTACTATATATTCAGCCTTTCGCTGACTAAACTTCTGCTCTCTCAATTCTTCTATTGAAATATTTGCTACTATTTCCGGAGTGGGGAAAAAGAATACACCGTTCTTCTCTGTTCCATACCGTTTCACAAATTGTTCTGTTAACACAGTAGCAAATTTCAAATTTATTTGTTGGTGAATGATACAGCGAAGCAGACAAGCAAAATAATCAAATTCTAAAATAATTGGAGTATGAGCATATGTTTCAAATAGTGGACGTAATGATGTGTTTAAAAAATGATTTTGTATATCTTGAAACGGTTCATTCCAATGAAAAATGGCTCTCATTCGTTTCATGACTTTCTCTGGATCTCCTGTCTGACTAGAAATCCAAAACTGTGGATTTTGAACAGTACCAATCCCTTGTAAGCGAACAACAACCTGTTCCTCGTCGATACAAAGCGGGATATAAATAACTTTCTCATCTAATTGAATGACGTTAAGAGGATCAAAAGATAAACGTTTTAATACTTCTTCAAAATGATACGGATACTCTAACGTAACATGCTCGCTCCACATACGTTTCCCCATCCTTTTTACACATCATTATAGCATGAGAAAACCGTAAGCATACATGCTTACGGTTGATTGCCTTTTACTAAGTCATCTAGACTTTTAAAATGATACCCTTTCTCGCGCAAATCATCAATGATTTTTGCAAGTGCTTCTGCATTATCTTTTGATATTGCATGAAGTAATAAAATAGATCCTGGATGAATCATCGTCATAACATTATTATGCGCATATTGCCATCCTCTTTGCTGATCCACTTTCCAATCCAAAAATGCAAGTGACCAAAATACATTATAATAGCCCATTTCTTTCGTAAGAGCTAACGTTCTTTCACTAAATACACCGCGCGGAGGACGTACATATTTCACTTCTTTTTGCCCAGTTACTTTTTTAATTTCTTCCGTTACACTCGTTAATTCTTCACGAAGTTTCTCATCATTTACCGCTGTAAAATCAGGATGACTCCAAGAATGGTTTCCAATAATGTGTCCTTCATCCTTCATTCTTAACAATAAATCTTTTTGTGTTTTAATGTAATGCCCCGTTACAAAGAAAGTTGCTGGTACTTTTTTCTCTTTTAATACATCTAATATTTTCCCTGTGTATCCATTCTCATATCCATTATCAAATGTTAAATAAATATCTTTTTTCTTCGTATCTCCTAAATAAAACCCGCCATTTTTTTGTAGTAAATCTGTATATAACTTTCCTGCATCTGGTACTGTTTCATTTTTAGGACGCGGGATTCCCCAGTTATGTGGAGTATTTGTATAAGCCAGTGCTGAAACTGGAACAAGTGCCATCATAATTGAAAAAATGAGACCGATATATAACCATTTATATTTCATAAATAGTCTCCTTTCCATATATAATCGTACTTGTAGTTTCTGTTGCAACGCATTCTTTCATGCTGAACATGTTTTTCTATATATACCAAAAAAATGCATCTCGAATCATTCGAGATGCATTTTTTATTTACTTAAATACTGGCTCTTTAAAGCTAGCTAATTTTTCAAGTGATGTTTTATCAACATCTGCATGTAAGCTATTACCATGAGAGTCCATCGTTACAACTGCTTTAAACCCGTCGATACGTAAATGCCACATTGCTTCTGGAATACCAAATTGTAAGAAATCAACATCTTTCACTTCTTTAATACATTCAGCATAATATTGCGCTGCACCACCGATTGCGTTTAAATATACACCGCCATGTTCTTCTAAAGCCGCTAATGTTTTCGCACCCATACCGCCTTTTCCAATGACAGCGCGAATACCGAATTTCTTCATAATATCGCCTTGGTACGGTTCTTCACGAATACTTGTCGTTGGACCTGCCGCTTTAATTTGCCAATTGTCATTGTCATCTTTCACAACAACTGGACCACAGTGGTAAATAATTTGTCCATTTAAATCTACTGGACAATCATTATCCATTAAATGCTTATGGATTGCGTCACGACCTGTATACATCATGCCATTAATTGTTACAACATCACCAACGCGAAGTTCACGAATTTGCTCTTCTGTAATTGGTGCTTCTAATACAATCTCACGTTGCTCTGTTTTTTCTTGTACTTCATGCTGAAGTGTATCTTCCCCTTCTTGATATAGCCAATCCATAATGTCTCCTGTTTCAGGATGGATTTTCACACCAAGGCGACGATATGCCCAGCAATTATACGCAACAGATACATAGAAACTAGCTGGCAAACGATTATAGACGCCAATTTTACAACCAAGTAAAGTTGTTTCTCCGCCAAATCCCATCGTACCAATGCCAAGCTTGTTCGCATTTTCTAATACGTACTCTTCAAGATGTTGTAACTCTGGTACTGGATTGACATCATCTAATGTACGGAATAATTGATTTTTTGCTAATTCATAACCTGATGTGCGGTCTCCCCCGATACCAACACCAATTACACCAGCGCTACATCCTTGCCCTTGTGCTTGATATACTGCATGAAGAAGGCATTTACGAATCCCTTCTAAATCACGGCCAGCTCGTCCAAGTCCTTCTAGTTCACACGGTAAGCTATATTGAATATTTTTATTCTCACAGCCACCACCTTTTAGGATTAAACGTGCATCAATATAATCTTTTTCCCATTGTTCAAACTTAATCACCGGCGTACCTGGTCCTAAATTATTTCCACTATTATCTCCAAAAAGAGAATCAACAGAATTGGGACGAAGTTTACCATCTTTTGTCGCCCGCTCAAGCGCATTATAGATAGCTTCCTTCAACTTTAATTGATTCACACCAACTGGTGTATAAATTTTAAACGTTGGCATCCCTGTATCTTGGCAAATCGGCGAGATGTTATCATCAGCCATTTTAATATTATTTGTAATTGTGCCAAGTGCCATCGCAGAACGAGTCCCTGCATTTTCTCGCTCTTTCGCTTGTTGAATCGCACGACGAACATCTTTCGGTAAGTTCGTTGACGTTTCAACAATTAGTTGATACATGCTTTCTTGAAGCTTTTCCATTGTTACTTCCCCCTCAATTGTGAACGCTACCAAAACGTTATGAGCTGAAAATTCAATTGTTATGCTCTTTAGCTACTTATTTCACGCTATTAGAGCATAAATGAAATTTTTCACAACTTGATTATACCTCTTTTTCTATCGTCCTTCTATTACCCGAACAGAAAAAGGCTACCAAATTGGAATTGGTAGCCTTTTTAATATATTATTCGTCTTTTTTAAATTGCTCACATTTTAATTCTAATTCATCTAACATTGCAAGAAGACGATCTACATCTTCTAATTCTACTTCTTCAGGTTCAATTGTATCAATTACTTCAATGAACATATTTAAACGTTCTTTTAAATATACTAATTGTGTATCTTTATCTTGAATTGCTTTTCCCATGAAGGCACTCTCCTTTTAATTCGAGTTGCTTTTATTATACCGCAAAAACGATTGCTATGGGCATGAAATTTCATCAATTTTGTCACAGTCATCCACTATAATGTAAGCCCTCTCTCTTTTCATGCTAAAAAGTTTCACTTTATAAAATGCACATATTCTTCTATTATAGAGAATGGACAAATTGTTATTTCAATAGTCAAAGGAGTATTTCATATGACGATATCACAAAAAATGAAGCCGATTACTCCTTCTTACGATCCATGGGAAGCGTATATGGACCTTGAAGAGTACGGCAAACTACTATTAACAAATGTTGAATTTACAACGACGACGTTATGCAATATGCGCTGTGAGCATTGCGCTGTTGGTTACACGTTACAGCCGAAAGACCCAAATCCGCTTCCGATGGATCTTTTATTAAAACGATTAGATGAGATTCCTCATTTACGTTCTTTAAGTATTACTGGCGGAGAACCTATGCTTTCAAAAAAATCCGTCGACAACTATGTAACACCACTCTTAAAATATGCCCATGAACGAGGCGTTCGCACTCAAATCAACTCTAACTTAACTATAGATTTAGCACGTTACGAACAGATTATTCCTTATTTAGACGTATTGCATATCTCTCATAACTGGGGAACAATTGATGACTTCGTTGAAGGCGGATTTGCAATGATGGAGCGTAAGCCTACTTACGAACAACGTGCAAAATTATTCGAAAGAATGATTACAAATAGTAAGGCTTTATCAGATGCAGGTGTACTCGTATCAGCCGAAACGATGCTAAATAAACGAACTCTACCACATATTGAACATATTCATCGTCAAATCGTTGATGAAATGGGATGTAAACGTCATGAGGTTCACCCAATGTATCCAAGTGACTTCGCGAGTAATCTAGAGATTTTAACAAAAGCTGAAATTCGTGATGCAATTGAGCATTTACTAGAAATTCGCGATGAAAATGTATGGATGTTATTTGGAACTTTACCTTTCTATGCTTGTAGCGATGATGAGCGAGACATTGCCACATTTAAAAAATTACAAGAGAGCAAAAATGTAACTGTTCGTAACGATCCAGATGGCCGTTCACGCTTAAATGTAAATATTTTTGATGGAAATATTATTGTAACGGACTTTGGTGATGTTCCACTTCTAGGTAACATTCAAACAAATACGTTACAAGAAGCGTATGAAAAATGGAGCGCTTCAAAAACAGCAAAATCATTAAGCTGTCACTGTCCAGCAGTAAAATGTCTTGGACCAAATGTTCTTGTAAAAAACAGCTACTATCCAACCGAAGATTTCTTATCAAAAACAGCAAATATTACATTATAAAAAAACGTCAGCTTATAAGCTGACGTTTTTTTATATTATTGCGAATGAGAAGAAGAAATGAATTTAAAATACAAATGATCATGAATTGGGATAGCAGCGCCGATTCCTTGAGAAGTAATATTTTTTACAACAAGCCTTTTTTGATTTCCTTTTAATACAAGGTATACTTCTCCAAATGTTACTTTTCCTTTTTCATTTACTGCTGGTGTATAAGCATATAAATATCCAAGTTGACTCGGACTAATATTATACACACGCTCATGCCCTGTACCATAACCAATGGTCGTTTTAAACGAAAGGGGTAATTGTACTTTTTCAAGTGCTTTGAGAAGCATCATTTTCTTCACATCTGCAGCATCTTTCATATCTGCTGTTAAATCGCCTTCAACCGTCTTTTGTGTTTCTTGCTTATAGCGTAGTGGATATAGGCGATCTCCTCCACGATTATCGTAAACATTGCGATTTACTTGTTTATATTCCCAATTAACCGATGTATCAATCGATTCATAATGTAAAGCCCATTGCCCTAAATAAATCTTTGCTCGGTACCCTACCGCAAGCGGCGCATTCGAAATTGTCGTTTCATTAAACATTCGAATTAAGTCCGGATTTTCAATTTTAATATTTGCTGTTTTTAATAATTCTTGAGCAAACTTACTCGGCTGTAAACGCGGTAAATCTTGCGCATCATTTGGAAATGTATTGTCTTTAGAAATATTTAAAACAGATGAAGGCATTTTTGTTCCTACTGTTGTCTTTGCAAAACTCATGTTAGGAAATAATAAAATAAACGAGACCATAGTTGAAAGACATATGCTGTATACTCGTTTCACCTGTCTGGCTCCTTCCTATGTAGGTATATATACTACTTCGTTTATTGTTTTCTCTGAGCGCAATTGTTATGCCTATTTTTCATAATAAATAAAAACCAATTCCCATAATGACATACGCCGCTAGTAAAGTGCCACCTTCAAACCAGTTTGTATCTCCATCATTTGAAATCGCAATCGTTAAGAAAACAGCTGTAATCATAGACACAAGTTCTGGTATGGTAAATACTAAAGGCATCCTTTGCGCGAAAAACATAGATAGCAATACTAATACAGGAGCAACAAACATGGCGATTTGTAATGTAGAGCCTATTGCAATTTCGACTGCAATATTTACTTTATTTTTATAAGCCATAATAATTGCAGACGCATGTTCCGCTGCATTCCCAACAATTGCAACGATAATAACCCCTATAAATAACTCTGACCAGCCAAATGACTTTGCAACAGTTTCAAAAGTATGTACGAGTGCCTCTGACACATAAGCTACTGCCAGTGTTGCTATCGCTAAAATAAGGAGCGCCTTCCCTTTCGACCACTCTGGCTCTTCTTCATGCGCTACTTCGTCACTTTTATGTTGATATACACCACGGTGCGTAACTAACTTAAATAGTAATGCAGCAAGGTACATGATAATCATAATAATAGAAACACCTATACTTAATTGATACGTCTTGCCAGCGTCCATCTTCATTGAAAAAATCTCTGGAATAACAAAGGCCACAACAACAGCAAATATTAATAAAGCTGAATTATGCCTTGCATCATATACATTAAAACTTTGTCTTTTGTATTTAAGACCTCCAACAAAGAAAGATAACCCTCCTACCAATAATAAATTTCCAAGTACAGAACCGGTTAAAGAAGCTAACACCACTTCAATTAACCCTGCTTGAAGTGCAAAAATTGAAATGATAAGTTCAACAGCATTACCGAAAGTAGCATTTAATAATCCGCCTATTCTAGGACCAGAAACAATTGCTAAACTCTCTGTTGCTCTCCCCATAAAACCAGCTAATGCGATAATCGTGATACAATACACAGCGAACATAATTGTTTCTGGCCAATGAAGTGTTTTGCCAAGTACAGATAGTGGTACACCTATAAGTGCTACTATAAGAAATATTTTATTAAACATGCTTTTCATCCTTCCATCGTATGTATTTCTCCTCAATATTATTATTATTCTTCTCCTAACTTGTCCGATTTCATCACGATTACGTTTAAAAAATCGACTTGAAGAAAACAGTATGAAAGATATTTAAATTATCTTGTTTAAACAGAGAAAATATAAATTAGGAAAAGAGGTAAAGAATATGCACTTAAAAGAGAAAATTGCAACTATTATTCAAGGACAACGTACTGGTGTATTATCTACAGTACGTAACGAGAAACCTCATAGCGCCTTTATGATGTTTTTCCATGAAGATTTTGTACTATATGTTGCAACAGATCGAAAATCAAAAAAGATAACAGATATCGAACAAAATCCTAATGTCCATGTACTACTTGGACGTGAAGGAAAAAAATTAGATGAAGATTATATTGAAGTTGAAGGGTTAGCTTCAATCGAGGAAGACTCAACATTAAAAAATAAGTTTTGGAATAATAGCTTAAAACGTTGGTTACTCGGTCCTGAAGACCCTAATTACGTATTGATAAAAATCAATCCCGACACAATTTATTACATTGATGGTGCCGGTACGACGGAGCCTGAGTTTTTACGACTATAAAATAAAACAAGCCCCCCCTTAGGTGGGCTTGTTTTGTCGAAAAATTCTTTTTGAAAAAACAATAAAATAGGTGGAACTTTCTAAAGATTCTGTTATATAATAGCATTAACTTAAATAAACTGTATTAAAACAGATTGAGAGGAGAAATAAAATTGATGAAGAGAGAAGAACGCAAAAACATGATTGAGTTTATTGAAAAGAAAAAAGGGATTGAGCGTGACGAATTACTGTTTATGACAGACGATGAGGTAGAACATATTTATAATGTAACGTACTTTTTATATGAGGAAATTGCAGAGTAGTATAATAATCCCCACCTTATTAAAAATATAAGGTGGGGATTATTTCGTTATTCAGCCCACTATTTGCAGGCAGTAAAACTCCCACCTTAAAATTCAGGTGGAGCAAGAAGTTAAGTTGAAGTCGCACTTCCTATAAAGCTCAATTGCTTCAACTTTATACATGAGAATCATTTTCATGTATAATACTGTAAGATTGGAGGAATTTTACTATGAGTTCGTGGCTCTTATTTGCACTATTATCAGCAATTGCTGCTGCCCTTGTATCTATTTTTGGAAAGTTTGGTTTAGACGGAATCGATGCAAACGTTGCAACAACAATTCGATCTATTATTATGGCATTATTTATGATAGGCGTTATTATCATACAAGGTAAATTTCAAAATATCGGCGACGTACTGCTAAATAAAAAAGCACTGCTATTTATCACATTAAGTGGGGTTGCAGGTGCTTCGTCATGGCTATTTTATTTTCTTGCCCTCAAAACAGGAAAGGTTTCACAAGTAGCTCCTGTCGATAAATTAAGCGTCGTATTTTCTATCATTCTCGCTATGATTATCCTCGGTGAAAAGTTAAACTTTATGACCGGTGTTGGTGTAGTCTTTATTACAGCTGGTGTATTATTTATTGCTTTCAGCTAAAAAAAACCGCTATTAGCGGTTTTTCTTTTTCTTTATGTACAACCATACAACACATGTAACAACTGCTGAAATTAATAAAATCCATATTCCATAATGATGTAAACTATACTCAACGAAGCGCCACTTCTCGCCTAACTTCCAGCCAAGCCCAATAAAAACACTTATCCAAATAAGCGCACCACCATAAGCGTACAAACAAAAACGCCAAAATGTCAAATTTGATACTCCAGCAAAATATGCCGTTAAATGACGTACTCCTGGTATAAAATAACCAATCATTAAAAGAAATGGCCCATATTTTTCAAATAAAATATGTGTTTTTTCAATGTGATGTTCTTTAATTCTAATTTTCGGCCCATATTTCTTTAAAACAGGGAGCCCAAGTTTTAAACCTAATATGTAGCTTAACGTGATCCCTAACATCGCACCAGCCATCCCACTTAAAAAAGCAGCAGTTCCTGACATAACTCCTTTTGAAACATTATAACCAACAAAGGTCAATAAAAACTCGTCTGGTATCGGTAATCCGACAATCCCACCAGCCAAAGCTATAACAATTCCAAAATAGCCATAATGCGCGATTAACTCGCCAATATGTTGTTCCATTCGGAAGACACATCCTATGCACGATCGTTATTCCACATTGTACCCTTTCTATCTTTAAGGCAAACATGGTATACATATTCACTATACATTGTTTTTATAATGAACTCTACTTCTATTCTTTCCTTTAACAGAGATAAAGTGAAACTTTAATCAGTGGGAGTTTTGTTTATCCTCTACTAATTATTAACCTATGCCAATCTTGCTTCTATAGACATCCCGACTCCCACATAACTTACTTACATTCAACAATTTTGAGATTAGATTCTTACTGCCCGCAAATAACCCGATAAAAAATAAAAATTCATATGCGTGTTTTTTTGTTACAATAAAGGAAAGTTACTTTTCGCAACGGTTTAACTCTCAAGAAAAATGATATATCTAGCAAAAACATAGTTTGGTCTATATAATGCAACTTCTACCTATTAAAAGAACATACACCCTTTTACATACGACATCATTTTTCTAAATTATACAGGGGGGAACGAACATGACCATTGAAAATCAATTTATTCAAAAAGTTTACTATAAAACATTTTTAACAGAAGAAACTTCTACTCCTGCATCGGAAGTACTCGGTGAAGCATATATAAATGAATCTAAAAATGAATTCTCCAACATTTCTAATATTCGATTTGCTCAAGGTGAATTTTATTATCAAAATAAAGATTTTGAAGCAGCTATATTTAAATGGGAAAAAGTAAATAATGCTCTTGCACTTTGGGCGACAAAAAATATTGCAGATGCTTATTTTGAACTAGGATTCTTACCAAAGGCAGAAGAAATTTATCAATCTATTCAAACGGAAGATACAACTCTTACGATGGAGGTTTCCTTACAACTTCTTTCTCTTTATATCGAACAAGATCGTTTAGGACTCGCTTTTAAGACGATTAGTGAAGCTGTTGCATTCCAACCGGATTATCCAAATATTACTGCAATTGCACGTTCTTTCTATGAAAAACAAGAAGATTGGAACAACGCTATCGAACTAGCTGTTCAAGAAGGTATTCGAACACAATCTTTACACTGGTTTGATACGTTAATAAATTACATAAACAAAGGATTTACAAAAAATATTAAGCCTGAATATTTCTATGAGTCTTTAAAAGCTCTATATGCTGTTGATCAAGCTCAATTTAAAGAGCTTGTTATTGCTCTTTGGAATAGCTATCAACATGAATCCTTATACCTTCCTTGGATTCAAAGTATTAATCATTTATTCTTGCATATTGAAACAGACAATAATGACGATTGGAATGAAATTTCTACTCGCTATCAAGAAACATACTTTGCATTAATTACCGGAAATCATTTTATGCATGAATTAAACGGACTTGTACCAAATTTATTAACAAATTGGTTTAGTTTAACGAAAGCAAAAGATTCTCTAGTTGTCTCTGCAGCAGTGTTAGCATGGAATGAAGTCTCACCTACAACTTTAGAATCATTACTCGTAAAAAGTGCTGGATCCTTACTTTCTAATACATCAGCTGAAGCAGATGTAAATATGGAAACAGTTTCTCATTTATTCGAAACAATCGCTGTATGGGCTGAGAAAAATGATGTAGATTTAAGTCATCAATTTACGCTACTAGTCCATGAACTATGTGATTTAAATGTCACACCACTACTAATAGCTGGAACTAGTGACCATGATAAAACATCATTTGTTAATTCAATATTGGGAGAGAACATCTTAACTGAAACTTTAACAACTCCTATTCTATTTAAAGACGCTAGTCAAACTGAAATAACAGAATTTACCGAGTTAGATATACGAAATATCCCTAACCTTGATGAATTCCATCAAATAACGGCTACATCTGCTCAGTCAGAACTTGAGAAAAAATGTATAGAAATTAAGCTACCAAGTAGGTTTTTAAGAAAAAATAAGTTTACATTTCTTCTTACACCATCCATTCAAGAGCAATTGGATAAAAACAATGCATACTTTGAATACTTACAAGCAGCAGATAGTCTTGTTTACGTATTAAATTCTTCTTCACCATTGCATAGTAAAGAAATTGATACATTAATTTATTTACGTGAACAAGTACCAAACTTACAAATTCACTTCGTATTACACACAAATAATACGACTACTAATGAAAAACTAATTAGTAAACTTAAAGTACATTTTCCAGATGCACAATTCTTCCCATACTCTCCTTCGCAAGAGAGTAGCCAGCAACTTGGAGATGTAACAGAATCTATTCTCTCTAATCTTGCAAAACGCGATATAGAAAAAGAACGTATAGAAAAGCTAATATGGTTTACACAAAAGACAATTGCTTATCTCATAAATGAACGTGTGGAATTAGAAAATACATTAGTAAAATCCGTACGCTGGAATAAACACATCTCAGTGAAACTTACTGGATTTATTAATAACCTTACTGCTCTTGAAAAAGATAAAATTCGCTCTATTACCGAATCCTATCTTTTAACGAAAGAAGAAATTACACGAGATATACATTCTCAAATTCCTGAATTATTACAGAGTTGCTCTGATCTTGTTCAAGAAGATAGTGATTTCAAACTAGTTCATGAAGAATTAAATGCTGCAATGAATGAACGTGTTCAAAAGCATGTACAACAGGTACTTCTTCCTAAATTTACTGGGTCTATTCAAGAATGGATTGAAACAGCACATAATGAATTTATTCAAGCTCAAGCTTATTTAGATGAAATGAGTGAAACGTTTAATAAATTATATAAAGAAGAACGTATGAAACTTCCTTGCGATTTTAAATTATTAGATGATTGGAATCGAGATGTTGCACGAATGACAAATCGAATTACAGTAACGAACATCAATATTTTATTACGCTTTACACCGACACAGTTTTTCTTAAAAAGTGCCGGAAAATTATTTGGTAATATGCAAAAAAACCAATCTATGCTCGCCAACAAATATAAACAATATATTGAAACAGAAGACTATACAGAAATTGCTCACACAATTTCCAAACAATTCTTCCTTCAATTTGAAGTATTTGAAGGTGCATTAGAACGTGATATCATGATGTTCTTCAAAGATCCACTTAATATATTGAAACAAAATGTAGATGCAGCTCAACTTGAGATACAGGAAGACGAGCAAACATTAGCGACGCTAAGAAGCAATCCAGAAACATATCATGATCCTTTGGCGTTATTTAAACTACAATTACTACAACATAAATTTGTTTTAAGTACTACAAAGAAACATGAAGATATCTTTGTATCAAACGAATCTCCTACTGTTTAACAAAAAAACCAAGCAAACTAAAATTTGCTTGGTTTTTTACTTTATTATTTTCATATGTTCAAACGGATAATAAATGCCTGCTAACTTTCCTAACACATCTTCTCTATCAATAAAACCTAAACCATTTCTACTATCTTTACTTATTAAGCGATTATCTCCCATAACAAAAATCTTATTTTTAGGAACTGTAATCGGTCCAAAGTCCTCTGTTAAATTCATAAGTTTTTTTTCTGCTTGTTTTTTATTACTATCCAAATACTCTTCATCTTTCACTTCAGAATTTACATATAATTGATCATTTCTCATCTCAATTATATCTCCAGGCAATCCAATCACTCTTTTGACATAAAAATTATCTGTTTTCACAACAATAATATCTTCTCTCCCATAGCTTTCAAATTGTTTTGCTAACTTATTAACAATCACCCTATCTCCATCTTGCAACGTTGGCCTCATAGATGCTCCTTTTACAGTCGTCGGAAAAAACACAAAAATTTTCGCCAAAAACACCAATAAACATGCAATTGCAATAGTTCCAAAGAATTCACGCCAACGTTTTTTCTTTTGCATCATTTCACCAACTCATCATCTTTTTACTTTTATTATAAATAATACGACCGGTGATTTTCTACAAAATTCTGAATTGTAAAATTATAATATTAGAAATTTTACAATAAAAATACTGATCAAATTAACAAGCAAAAAAGATACTCTCAAAATAGTCTATCCACTATTTTTGAGAGTATCTTTTTATAATCCCACATATACAATACACATTTGAGCAGCTACATATGTAAGCCAAATCCAAAGTGGCTCATACTTCAATTTACGCCCTCCGATATCTGTCACGCCAATAATGAAATCAGAAATTACAAACAGTAAGCCACCAAACGCTGGTATCCACCATATCCCTGTATTTTCATAATATAAGGCGAATGCAAAGCAAGCCATTCCTCCAACCCACAATCCGTAAATTAGAGCTCCTATCGTAAACAACTTATCCTGTTTATCATTTCGGATAAAGAAGAACCATCCTACAATTAGAAAGAGCCCATATACGAGTAAGCCAATCCAAAAACCATTCCATGAAATTCCTGTTTGCAAAAATGCTTTTACATAAAAACAATGAGCAAGAGCGAAAGTAACCATCCCTCCAATTAATCGATGACCAATTGGAATCAGCCCAGCCATAAACAAATCTCCCACAGTCGATAAAGTCATACCAAGTGCAACCCACGTACTATACTCTACAGATGGATCTTGTAACCATATGCAAATTGCACTACCTGTTAAAGAAAAACTAAGAATAAGACGAATTGCTAAAGGTAACGGCATATTATCTTTCGTTCTTTTTGTCTGCCCCATTGCATAAATTGCACCAATAAAAAAAAGAAATATTTGCCCAATTAACACCACGTAAAGTAGATTCATAATATTTTCTCCTCAATAAATGCTTTTTGTATCTTTTTTCGTTACACTTAGTCTATTATCCTTTTTCTATGAAAAAAGAAGAACAGTACTGTTCTTCCATTGTAATCGCTTTTCTGCTCTCTATGCTACTTGTTTTTCTTGCTCCATTTTTTGCTTAGCTGGTGTCCTATTTACCACAATGATTCCCGCGGCTACACATGCTAAACCGAGTAGCACAAATGAATGAATTGCTTCACCTAAAATCATGCTCGATAATAACACACCAAATACGGGTATAAAGAACATATACATAGATACTTTTCCAACCTTGTTATACTTCATAATTGTATTCCAAATGCAAAAACCAGCTGCAGATAAGAAAGATAAATAAATTAGCATAAGTAGTGCATGTAGACTAAATGTAAATGGCATGACTCCAACTTGTAAAGCCCCTATACATAATAATCCTGTAGAACCAAAAATCATTTGGTATGCTGTCATATAACCAATATCTAATGTTTTACTACCTTCTTTTGCTAATATGTTTCCATATGAATACAGCATTGCTGCACTAAGAAGTAATAAGCTTCCGATCCCAAAATGAAATGATAAGCTACCATCACTCGGCACATTTACTAAAATGACGCCACAAAAACCAATAGATACCCCAATTAATTTTCGCATATTGAGAGCATCATCTTTATATAAAAAATGGGCGAGTAAAATTTGAAAGAATGATGATGTTCCTGAAATGATAGCTCCTTCAATTCCTGAACTATAACTCATTCCAATGTAAAAACAGATATATTGAAGAAACGTTTGGAATAAACCAATTTGTATTAACTGTTTCCCTGTTCCTTTTTTGAAGCTCATATCTTTTCCTAACACTTTAAAGAATAATAAGAGCATGACTCCAGATAAAAAGAAACGATAACCGGCAAATAATATTTGCTCTCCAACTTCTTGTGGTTGAATTCCAAGTTCAACATAACTTAATTTAATAAAAGGAAATGCGCTTCCCCATAAAAAAGTTGCTACTATTGCAGCAATAAATACGCCAATCGGATGGGTAAAAATTTTCTCTGTCTTCACTTGTTGTCTTCCTTTCCGATCTTTTTATGAACAATATTCATATATACCAGAGGAGTTGCGAAAACACAAGTTTTCCGTTTATACTTGAAACAAAACCGTACCATCTCATAAAAACATATGATATACTATAGAATAATTACAACATAAGAACTATTAAAAACAGATTCAACAGAAATGCTGCTATCCATTATGGATGGCAGCTTTCGTCGTTTTATAGGGGTTTCGATTTTGATTATTTTTCTCAATAAGAATGCGGAAGGAGCGGGTAGTAATGAACTCAGAAGTAAAAACGTTACAGTCAAAAGAAACAATTTCTCATCCCTCTTTATGGGACACATTAAAAAAACATTATGAACTTGTATTTGCAGTAGCATCTGGTATTTTTATTTTAGTTGGCTGGTTATTCACAAAGAACGATGTAATGAATGTAGGTATTACTTGCTATATCCTTGCTTATATAGTTGGTGGATATGCAAAAGCGAAAGAAGGCATTGAAGATACGATTGAAGAAAAAGAGCTAAATGTTGAAATGCTAATGCTCTTTGCAGCTATTGGTGCTGCAATTATTGGCTACTGGGCAGAAGGGGCTATCTTAATCTTTATCTTTGCGCTCAGCGGTGCTATGGAATCTTATACATTAAGTAAGAGCCAAAAAGAAATTTCCGCTCTTCTTGACTTACAACCCGAAGAAGCATTACGCATTTCCAACGGAACGGAGGAACGTGTTCCTGTTGGAGAGTTACAAATTAACGACATTATTTTAATTAAACCAGGTGAACGTGTTCCCGCTGACGGTACGATTCATAACGGTGAAACAAATATTGATGAAGCAGCAATCACGGGAGAACCTATTCCAAATGAGAAAAGACATGGCGATGAAGTATTTGCAGGTACTGTAAATTTACGTGGTGCTATCGAAGTTAAAATTACGAAGCCAAGCGATCAAACATTATTCCAAAAAATTATCCGTCTCGTCCAAAGTGCACAAAGTGAAAAATCACCATCACAACTATTCATCGAAAAGTTTGAAGGAACATACGTAAAAGGTGTACTACTCGTTGTTGCGCTTATGATGTTCGTTCCTCATTTCTTACTTGACTGGAGCTGGAATGAAACGTTTTATCGCGCTATGATCTTACTTGTAGTCGCATCTCCTTGTGCACTCGTTGCTGCCATTACACCAGCAACGTTATCTGCAATTTCTAACGGAGCAAGAAATGGAATTCTCTTTAAAGGTGGCATACATTTAGAACGCCTCGCTTCAGTAAAAGCAATCGCCTTTGATAAAACAGGAACATTAACAGAAGGAAAACCTACCGTAACAGATGTATATGTTCGAGAAAATATGACAGAAAAAGAAGTACTTTCTATTACAGCATCCATTGAAAGTCACTCTACACATCCTTTGGCTGCATCTATTGTTAAATATGCACAACATGCGTACGACATTACATTAAAAAAACCTGAAAAGGTTGAAGATGTAACTGGTTTTGGGCTAAAAGGAATATTCGAAAACAACGCTTATAAAATAGGTAAAGCTGATTTTATCGGTGAAGAAACAAAAACATTTCATAATGGTATTTCTGCCTCACTTGAAAAGGAAGGTAAAACTGTCGTTTATATTAGTGATGAGGGAGGCATTCTTGGACTTATCGCTTTAAAAGATACGCTTCGCCAAGAAACAATAGCTGCTATTCGTGAATTACAAAGCATTGGTGTCGAAGCAATTATGATTACTGGAGATAATGAAGAAACGGCAAAAGCAATTGCCTCTGAAAGTAATATAAAGGAATATTACGCATCATGTTTACCAGAAACAAAAGTTGAAACGATTAAAAAGTTAAAAGAAAAATACGGTACAGTAGCAATGGTCGGAGACGGTATAAATGATGCACCTGCACTAGCTACTGCTAGCATTGGTGTCGCAATGGGAGAAGGAACAGATGTAGCTTTAGAAACTGCGGATGTTGTACTGATGAAGAACGAACTATCTCGTCTTTCCCAAGCAATTCGTTTATCAAAACGAATGAACCGTATTGTGAAGCAAAACGTAATCTTTTCGCTAGCCGTTATTGCCATGCTAATTTGTTCAAACTTCTTGCAATTTTTAGCTCTTCCATTCGGTGTTATTGGCCATGAAGGAAGTACGATTCTTGTCATTTTGAATGGCTTACGATTATTAAAAGGCAGCAAATAAAACGGGTCCCTCATAGAGGACCCGTTTTTTTTAATGATAGCTATTATGACCGTTCGCACTGCTACTCGTTTTATGCTTTGGATGCGAACTGCTCTTTTGTTTATTATTACTTTTATTATTATGGTTCTTTTTATTATTACTCATGAAATATCCCCCCTGTTCCTTTTTATTATGGAACAAGAGCTCATTATTCATTACGGGAATTATTGTCACCGGTTCTATAATGGTGGAGTAAACCATTAATTTCACCGCCAAGTAAAATTACCCATCCAGTTAAGTAAAACCATAACATTAAAATAATGATACCACCGAGACCACCATATGTATTGGCGTAATTCGCAAACTTATCTACATAATAAGCAAATGAGTACGATACCACAATCCATCCTACAGTAGCAAATAACGCCCCTGAAATAACTTCTCTTCTTTTTAACTTTCGATCTGGGGCAAATGTATATAAGAAACTAAACAAAGCAAATAGCACGAAGAAACTCGCTACTAATCGTGTAATGCTCCACACGAAAGAAAAACTATCTGATAAACCGAGTGCTTTAAACACTGCTGCTCCAATAACTTGTCCGAATACCGGAACAATTAACGCAAAGACAATCATAAAAATAATAGCTAATGTAAACACAATTGATAACGCTCTTGTTGTAATAAAAGAACGTGTTTCCTTCACGTCATAAGCGCGGTTAAAAGCATTCATAACCGCATTAACACCATTTGAGGCAAACCATAACATGGATAATAAACCAAATGATAATAAACCACCATTTTGCTGGTTTACAACTTTATCTACATTTACCTCAATTAAGTTCATTGCATCATCTGGTACATAAACCTCTAATAAACTAAGCACATCCTCTGTTTGAATGGGAATAAATCCAAGAAGCGTAATTAAGAAAACGAGCCCAGGAAAAATTGCAAGCAAGAAGAAATAAGCGAGCTGTGCTGCCAAGCCCGCTACATCATCGCGCATCGTCCGGTCATATAAATCTTTACCAAACGAATAAGTACGATTTCTTCTCACCTTTTCTAAAATTTTTCTCATATATGTTTAAACGCTTTTCTTCTCTTCTTTATCTTGCTTTAACTCAATGTACGCTTCAGTTTTTTTTTCCACTGCATTTGAGTCTTTCATAAATAATTCACGCGCTTCTTTCATACCACCATCTTCAGCAACTACTGGCTCTTCTTCTGCTGTCAGCTCATCTACCTTTGGAGATACAGCTTGAATTTCAATCGTTTCTGGCTTTTCTTCTGGCTCAACTTTTTTCTTACTAAAAATTTCTTTCGTTTCTTTTAACGTCTCTACAACAGATGGCGTTAATTTTTTAATTTCTGCTACTTTCGCTTTTACCACATTGAAATCAGCAAGTTCGCGTCCTTTATCTGTAACAGTTTGCACTTTTTCTTTGATCTTTGCATTTTCACCAATTTCAATCATCTTTGTTTTTGCTTTTTCTGCTGTATTTTTTACTTTTTCACGGTTTTCTTTCTTTAACATGGATACAGCTACACCTGCCGCTACACCAATCGCAATGTTTCGAGCAATATTATTTTTCTTTGCCATATTCCTTCACCCTTTCATTTCTTATGTTAGAAAGTATTTCTTTCTAAGCTTCCTCATATTCCTTGTTCATTTCGAATGAAAGCTAATAGCTTTGCACACCCTTCTGTTACAAGGTCATATACTTCTTGGAAATTCCCTGTATAGTAAGGGTCAGGAACGTCTGTCCAGCCACCGTCTGGAACAAAGTCGGACAGCCTACCAATATAGCCTCCAGTTTTACCTAAACTTTTTAAATCTGCTATATTCTTGTTGTCCATGGCAATAATATAATCAAACTTTGTTAAGTCTTCTTTTTCTACTTGCCTTGCTTTAATTCCTTCAAAAATGACTGCATTTTCTTTTAAAATTTTTTGTGTTCCTTTATGTGGCGGATGGCCAACATGCCAATCTCCAGTTCCTGCAGAATCAATGACAATTTTCTCTTCAAGTCCCTCTTTTACGACAAGATTTCGAAAAATCGCTTCTGCCATCGGAGAACGGCAAATGTTCCCAAGACAAACAAACAATACTTGAACCATACTTTTGTTTCTTCCCTTCTTGGTGCATTTCTTAATATATACTTATAGTATAAACAACCAATTATTAAATATAAAGGAAATCCCTACTAATTTAATGGGATTGAAAAGATTCATTAACGAAAATGATAAAAAATGTTAAGATAGCCTTATGTTATTTTAAAGGGGGACACTTCGGTGGATTTATCCGTAAAGTCAGAAGAAAACGTTGAATATATGGTCGAAGCTATTAAAGAAAAATTACGTATGGTTAATGCTGGAGCGATGAGAGCTGCTAGTTTTAACGAAGAAATGTACGAAGATTTACGTGACATTTATGATCATGTTATGAAACGTGAAACATTCAGCATTAGTGAAATGCAAGCTATTACAGAAGAATTAGGTACATTAATTAAAAAGTAAAAAAGCCTCTCTTATATGAGGCTCTTTTTTATTTCCAACAAATTCATGACAACTCTTCTCTTTCCCTCAACCAACTGTAAAATATTGTACAATAGAAGTAGAACCTCACCTTAGATTTTTCTCCATACATACTACTCACAAATAATAGCAACACTACCATTGCTAACTGTTTTTACTGGAGGTGCTTACTTATGAGCAATTGGTACAGTAAGACGAAAGATCAAACATTAATTGACCTAGAAACAAACGAACAACACGGTTTAACAGATGAAATTGTAAGTGAACGTTTAAAGCAATACGGTTCTAATGAATTAGCTACAAAACAAAAACGCACTTTATGGCAGCGTATTTTCGCCCAAATTAATGACGTCCTCGTATATGTCCTTATTATTGCTGCCCTTATTTCTGCCTTTGTAGGTGAATGGGCGGATGCCAGTATTATCGCGCTTGTTGTAGTTTTAAATGCTGTTATCGGTGTTGTCCAAGAATCTAAAGCAGAACAAGCTTTAGATGCACTAAAAAAGATGGCAACACCTAAAGCCATCGTCAAGAGACATGGTGAACTAAAAGAAATTCCATCTGAGCACGTCGTTCCAGGTGATATTGTTATGCTCGACGCCGGACGATATATCCCATGCGATTTACGCCTTATCGAAACCGCAAATTTAAAAGTTGAAGAATCTGCTCTAACTGGGGAATCTGTCCCTGTTGATAAAGATGCAATCTACCATCCTTCCATGCAAAGTGATGAACAAGTACCACTCGGCGATCAAAAAAACATGGCCTTTATGTCTACTCTTGTAACATACGGAAGAGGCGTCGGTGTTACTGTTGAAACTGGAATGAACTCACAAATTGGTAAGATTGCTACCCTGTTACATGAAGCAGACGATGATATGACACCACTTCAAAAAAGCTTAGCACAAGTCGGAAAGTATTTAGGTTTTGTCGCTGTAGCGATTTGTATCGTTATGTTCCTCATCGGTTTTTTACAAGGTCGGGATACGTTAGAAATGTTTATGACTGCTATTAGTTTAGCCGTTGCAGCTATTCCAGAAGGCTTGCCAGCTATCGTTTCCATCGTTCTTGCAATTGGTGTGCAACGTATGATTAAACAAAACGTTATCATTCGGAAACTACCAGCTGTTGAAGCCCTCGGTTCTGTCACAATTATTTGTTCAGATAAAACAGGTACGTTAACGCAAAATAAAATGACCGTTACTCACTTTTATAGTGATAACACATACGATCGCTTAGAAAGTTTAAATGTAAATAATGATGTGCAACGTCTATTGTTAGAAAATATGGTGCTATGTAATGATGCGTCTTATAATAAAGAATCACAAACGGGAGACCCGACTGAAATTGCACTTCTCGTTGCTGGAACCACTTTTAACATGCAAAAAGATTATTTAGAAAAAATACATGAACGTGTTAACGAAGTACCTTTCGATTCAGATCGTAAAATGATGTCAACCGTGCATACATACGATGAAAGCTACTATAGCATGACGAAAGGCGCTATCGATAAGCTCTTACCTCGATGTACCCATATTTTTAAAAACGGCAAAATCGAGATTTTAACTGATTCTGATAAAAATCAAATATTAGAAGCTGCCGGAGCAATGTCTCAAGAAGCTTTAAGAGTACTTTCATTCGCATTTAAACAATACAATTCAAACGATATGGATATAAATCATCTTGAAGAAAATCTTATCTTTATTGGTCTTGTCGGTATGATTGATCCACCACGAACTGAAGTGAAAGATTCAATTAAAGAATGTAAAAAAGCCGGTATTCGCACAGTTATGATTACCGGTGACCATAAAGATACCGCCTTTGCAATTGCCAAAGAACTTGGCATTGCTGAAGAAATATCGGAAATTATGATTGGAACTGAATTAGATAACATTTCTGATACAGAACTAGCTAGCAAAATTAATCATTTAAATGTATTCGCTAGAGTCTCTCCAGAGCATAAAGTGAAAATTGTAAAGGCATTACGCGCGAAAGGAAATATCGTTTCTATGACTGGTGATGGTGTCAATGATGCACCATCTTTAAAGCAAGCTGATGTTGGCGTAGCGATGGGCATTACAGGAACAGACGTTGCAAAAGGGGCAGCAGATGTCGTGTTAACAGATGATAATTTCTCATCTATTGTGAAAGCCGTTGAAGAAGGTAGAAATATTTATCGTAACATAAAAAAATCAATTCTCTTCCTACTCTCTTGTAACTTCGGAGAAATTATCACTTTATTTTTAGCCATTTTACTCGGCTGGGCAACACCACTACGACCTATTCACATTTTGTGGGTAAATTTAATTACAGATACCCTGCCTGCATTATCACTTGGGGTTGATCCTGAAGATCCTGATGTGATGAAGGAAAAACCACGACATGCGAAAGAAAGCTTATTTAGTGGTAGCGTTCCTTTCCTTATTTTCAATGGGATTGTCATTGGGCTTTTGACGCTAATAGCCTTTATCGCCGGAGCAAAGTTCTATACTGGAGATACACATTTATTCCCTCTTTTCCCAGAGCAAATTGATGAGGATGCTCTATTACACGCTCAAACGATGGCATTTGTCGTTCTTAGTTTTTCTCAGCTCGTTCATTCATTTAACTTGCGTTCAAGAACGAAATCAATTTTTTCCATTGGGATCTTTACAAATAAATATTTAGTCTTCTCCCTTCTTATCGGTGTTCTTATGCAAGTTTGTATCATCTCCATCCCGCCCCTTGCAAATATATTCGGTGTACATGCATTAACGATGCGAGATTGGGGATTTGTTCTCTTATTAAGTATCATTCCACTTATTGTGAATGAGATTATTAAATTAGTGAAGAGAAACTAAAAGGCAATGAGGAATAGTCCTCATTGCCTTTTCATTTACCCTACTATTTTCCGTGCAGTAAAACTCCCACCTCAAAATTCAGTTTGAGCAAAGAAGTTAGGTGGTAGATTAACTGCCCATAAATGTCCAATTGTGAAGGCTAATAATCGGTGGGGATGAACAAAACCCCACTGATTAAAGTTTCACTTTATCCTTGTAATTCTTTTTTGATATTCTCTGTTAATGTAGCCATACGTTTGCGGCTTTCTTCACGCTCACGTTTGTTTTGTTCTTCAATTTGTTGTGTTTCTTGCATACCTCTTGAAATAATGTTCCAAGTTTCCTCAAGTGTTTCCATCTTAATACTAGAAGAACCTGATAATCTCGCTACTTCTACACTTTGCGTTGCGATATTTTGTGCATTTTTCTTAAGTAATTCATTTGTACGGCGATCCAGTTCAGCCATAGAATCTGCAACAAGCTTTTGACGCTTCGCATTTACCGCTTGAATGATACCATTTTTAAAGATAGGAATCGTTGTAATAAATGCTGTATTAATTTTACCAATTAATTTATTATTACCACGTTGAATCATACGAATTTGTGGTGCTGTAAGTAGCGCAACCATACGCGCTTTTTCTAAATCATCAATACGTTGCTCTAAAATTTCAACCGAGTTTTTAAGCGACTCTAATTCAATACCTGCTAATTGATCATTATTACGCACACGCTCTTCATACATCGGAACTAACTCTGTATTTAAACGCTCTAATAACATTTCTCCTGCTACTACGTACTTCTCTAAGTCTAAATAATATTTTAAGTTTTGCTCATACAAGCCATCTAACGTACCAATTGATTTTTTCATCTCATCTTGGTACTTCGTAATTTCCACATACACTTTATCAATTTCACGGCCCATCGTTTGATACTTGCTAAAGATTTGTTCAATCATTTTATCCGCTTTTTTGAACATACGTGAGAAGAAACCACTTTTCTCTTCCGCAAAGTCTTTGCTATCAAATCTGTCCATAATTTTACCAAGCTGTTTTAATAATTCACCAGAATCTTCTATCTTTGATAATGACATTGTATGTAAAATTTGATCAGCAAAACGTGAAATTTCCATAGAAGGTTCTTTTCCAAGTTCAATTAATTCTAATTGATCTTTAATATCTACCGCATTATAAATACGTTGTACATCCGCATCTTGTCTAAGTTGCAAGCGAACATCTTGTGCTGTTTGCTCATTTAATTCTGTTTTCGGATCTAGTACGACTGGGTTATTCATATGGTATTCTCCCTTTCCTTATAAAAATGGACGAAATAGTCCTTTTATTGTTTGTGATAAATTTTTATAGGCTGATGAACCATGAAACTCAAGATCGAAATTAACCTCTTCAAGCCAATGGGAATCAAATGCCCCCGCTTCAATATACGGTTCAATATCGTTTCTTCCCGTTGGATTGAAATGGAATACATCTACTCCAATTTGATTTAAAAATAGTAATAAAACAGCATCAGAACGAGTTAACTCTCCACTCTTCTCATTATTAAATATAACAATTTTCGGCACATCTTGTGAATAATCAAATTTCTCAAGCTGTTCTAAAATATTCGGTGGTATTTGAGAAAGTTGCGCGAAAACATATAGCGCTACATCTTGTTTTGTCTCTTTCGCAATTGGTTTGCACATTTCACTTTCACACGTATGGATAATCGCTTCTGCAATCCCATGTTGTAAACCTTCCGGTAAACGCTTATGCGGCCACCAATGGCTATTCATAATTAGATCAGGATGTAATTTCCCCCCACGGTCTAATGCATCTCGATAATGATATTGGAAGTTTGCTTTTTGCTCTTTCGTAAATGGGAATGTATTAACTAGTATACTGTTATCAAATGATGTAACAGCCTTTAATCGTTGAAAATACTCTTTATCATTCTTTGAAACGCCTGATATTTTCGCAAATAAAGAAGGGATATAAATATGTTTATTTTCAACAAAGAATGTCGGGCGTACAAACGCCTTTTCTTTCGTAATTAAAAAGAGCTCATCATATGTTGTTTTTAGTGTACGAGCTACAGGCGTATAGGAACGGAATTGCCACGGCTTGTACAGCAGTGAATTATCGTGGTGAAGTACTTGCTCAATTTCTTTTGAAGCTTGATACGCTACTGTTGCCACACGCTCGCGGCGGCGATCTGGAAATGGTTCAAGAGAAATACGGCCTGGATGAGACACAATAAAGGTCCTTCCCTCTTCATCAACATTCTCAAATCCATCTTTTCCTTCTGGGTGATAATAAAGCACATCACAACCGAGCATAATAAGAAAGTATAAGAAATATATACGGCTTTCCTGTGCATCACCATACCAAACGATACGCGGCATCTGTTTCTTATAATTAATCGTAGAAAACCACTTCGCTACATAATTTTCGCTTAGTTTAATTATGTCGATTAAGAAACGACGGAAGCCTTCTGTCTTTAACGACTGATTATGTTGTTTCTCATATAATTTCAATAGTGAAATAAACGTCGTATGTATGTAATGCTGTAAATCAGGATTGTCTACTTTCGGTAAAAGTTGTTTCCCAGATAAGTGTGCAACTAACCTATTTACTGTCAGACCATTTGGTGCTTCTTGATGTAATCCGAACACTTCTTGAATATGACGAAGCTTTTCCGAATCAATCACTTTGTTTAAATTTTGTTCGTGTAAAACTTCGATTCCTTTCGCTTCACTATAATCAAACAGTTCATTAAAATATTCATCTACATCATTAGGAACGCCAAGGATTCGACATGCTATATAACTAAATTTCATCTCATTCTCTGTCAGTTCATATTGTGGACGTTTTTCTAAAAGCGTTTCAAATTGCTTTAAATCTGATTCATCTTTTAATGCATATGGTTGAAGTGTAAAACGTGAAAACACAACAGTTCACCTCCAAAAACAGTTACGTTTTTTCTAAGTCCTTCTTCTATTATAAACTATTTTTTGTTATAAAAAATGGGCGCTCGCAAAACGAGCAAACCCATTTCAATTATTTATTATCTTCTTTAGTAGCTGCAACTTCTTCTTTAGCTTGTCCAGAATTCTTCATGTAGTGAATTATAAATGTTGCTCCAAATGCTACAACTAAAATAATAAAGAATAGTGTATGACTAATCTCAATCTCGATTAAAGACAGTAACATTTTCGATGCAATAATTAAGATTAAAATGTATGCTGTCGTTTCAAGCTCTGGAATACGCTCTAATAATTTCAAGAATACACCGGCAATACCACGCATCATTAAAATACCTAGCATTCCGCCTAATAATAAAATCCAAACTTCATTAGATACACCAAATGCAGCAAGTACACTATCTACAGAGAATGCGATATCCATTAATTCGACCATTGCAACTGTTCCCCAGAAGACACCGAACATTCTGAAGAAAATACTGTTTTGGTTCATACCATGAGCTTCCTCTTCTTCACCTGCACCTTTACGCTTATCAATAAAGTATTTTACTGATAACCAAGCAAGGTAAAGTGCACCAAGAAGTTTTACCCACCATAATTTAATTAAGAACATTCCGATTCCAATTGCAATAAAGCGGAATATATAAGCTCCAATAAGTCCATAGAATAATGCTTTTTTACGTTTCTCTTCAGGAAGGTGTTTTACCATTACCGCTAACACAAGTGCGTTATCAGCAGATAACAACCCTTCAAGTACAACAAGTGTACCAATTAATCCCCAAGATACTGGATCTTGCAACACTTTAATCCACATGTCCAAGTCGAAAAACTGAGCATACGTATCAAGGATTCCTTGCAAAATACTCATCTTACCTTTATCCCCTATTCTTTGCTAGATTTATAGAAAGGTCAAAAAAAGGAAACGAATATCGTTTCCTTTCTATGCATCCAAGCCATACGCTCTTACAAGCGCACCTAAACCACCTTGGAATCCACTTCCTACTGCATTAAACTTCCACTGTCCATTATGACGGTATAATTCACAAAAGACAACTGCTGTTTCGATAGAGAAGTCTTCCCCTAAATCAAAACGAAGAACTTCTTCGTTCGTCTCTTCATTCGCTAAACGAACGAATGCGTTTCCTACTTGTCCAAAGTTTTGATTACGGCCTTCCGCATCATAAATTGTAACTGTAATAGCAATTTTATGAACGTCTGCTGGAACCTTTTTCAAATCTACAACAAGTTGCTCATCGTCGCCTTCGCCTTCACCTGTTCTGTTATCGCCAGTATGTAAAACTGATCCACAAGGAGACTTTAAATTATTATAGAAGATAAAATCAGTTTCCTTCGTACATTTCCCGTTCGCATCTAATAAAAAAGCAGATGCATCTAAATCGAAATCGTCTCCGCCATCATAAGATTTAATATCCCATCCAAGACCAATTACTGCTTTTGTTAAACCAGGACTCGTCTTACCTAAATCAATCTTCTGTCCTTTTTGTAACTGAATAGCCATTTATATTCACCTCTATATTTTTATCTTTAAAAATATACCCATCAGTAAACATGCATTTCACCAATGGATATATAAATTGAATCTATTACTCTACATCTAAACCAAAGTTATTACATAGAGACGCTAACCCACCTTGGAATCCACTTCCGATTGCATTGAACTTCCAATCACCTGCATGGCGGTATAATTCACCTACTACTACCGCTGTTTCAATAGAGAAATCTTCTCCTAAATCGTAACGAATTAACTCTGCATTCTTTTCTTCATCGAGAATACGTACGAATGAGTTAGAAACTTGACCAAAGTTTTGGCTGCGGCCTTCTCCATCATAAATTGTAATTGTGAAACAAATACGTTCGATGTGAGCAGGAACATTTTTTAAATCGATTTTAATCGCTTCATCATCGCCTTCGCCTTCACCAGTTCGGTTATCTCCTAAATGCTCTACAGCACCATTCGCACCTTTGGGATTATTATAGAAAACGAAATCTTCTGCTCCTGAAACTTTACCGTTCGCACCTACTAAAAAGATACTAACATCTAAATCGAAATCAGCTTGTCCATCATAACGATTTGTATCCCAGCCAAGCCCTACAAGTACCTTTGATAAACCTGGATTTGTTTTTGTTAAATCTACCTTTTGCCCCTTTTTTAAAGAAATAGATGCCATTTAAAAATTCCTCCTTAGTTTATCCTATTGATAACGTGATACAATCTCACTTAAGTTTTTATCTTGCGTGCCTTCTCCAACTGCTGAAAACTTCCACTCATTTTCGTAGCGATACATTTCTCCTGCAATTAAAGTTGTTTTACTAGCATAGTTTTCTGATAAATTATAACGTGCTAATTCCTCACCTGTATGAGGATTTTGAATACGAATATAAGCGTTACGAATCATACCAAAGTCTTGACGTCTGTTTACACAGTCATAAATATTTACAACGAATACTAAACGGTTAATACGACTTGGGACTTTATGTAATTCTACAAAGATTGTTTCATCGTCACCTTCGCCTTCACCTGTTAAATTATCTCCTGAATGAATAATACTACCACAAGTAGAAAGTTTGTTTCCGAAGTAAACTAAATCATTTTTGTTTAAAAAACGATCTCCTTCTAACATAACAACAGATGCATCACAATCTATATTTGGTTTACTTCCAAATAATGAAGACAGAAATCCACCTGATTGCCCAATTGGATCCCAGCCTAAGCCAACCTGTAGTTTTGCTACTTTTGGTTGTCCTTTCGTTAAATCGATCTTTTGACCTTTTTCTAAAATAATAGGCATGAAGTTTCTCCCTTTCTACAAAGCATTTTCCATATCGGAAAATATTGTATTCTTCTCTTATATTGTAGCATTATTTACCTATTGATAAAAAGGATAAATTCTCAGTTATATGAAAACATTCATATAATTTACTTATGATGATGTAATAAGTGGTAAATAGCACCAATCATTCCTGCACAATTACCGTTTTGTGCAAGTTCAATCTCACAATTATTATAAATCTCTTGATTTAAGTATTTACTGACCTCTTCTTTTACTTCTTTTAAAAACTCATTTCCTCTATCGGTAATTCCTCCCCCAATAATAATTGTTTCTGGATTAAAAATATAAGCAAGATTACTAATTCCGATTGCCAAATGTTTAAAGAAAATCCCAACTGCTTGAGCAACTTCTCTATCTCCTTTATCATACAACTCAAAAATTGTTCTCCCATTCCACTCGCCTTTGCCTTTATATTTTCTTACAAGCCGAATTAATCCTGAAATCGAAGCAACCTCTTCAAACGTTTTTCCTTCTATTAGCATATTCCCCCATTCACCAGCACTAAATGAATGTCCTCGGTACAATTCTCCATCTATAAAAATTGCTCCCCCAACTCCTGTTCCAATGGTGAGCATAATAAAGTTCTCTTTCTCTCTTACACTACCATTCCACTTTTCTCCAAACGCTGCACAATTCACATCATTGTCAATCGATACTGGAACTTTTAATATCTCTTGCAATCTATCAATAATAGGAATAGTACTATATCCCGGAATATGATCCGCGCCTCCCGTCACAATTCCCTTATTAATATCAACAATTCCCGCAGTGCTAATACCAATTCCGGCAATAGTATGTTCATTCATTAATTTTTTTGATAAAAGAATGAGTTTTTGAATAATTTGTTCTCCGCCTAAGTGAATTTCTGTTGCAACTGTTTTACGCTTTAATACTCTCCCTGCTTCTGAAATAATGCCATACTTAATTTGCGTACCGCCAATATCAAACGCTATATACTCTTTCATCTACTGCCACTTCCTCTACCGTTATGAATGTAAATTCTCCACCTCTATTATTTGTAGGAAATCTACATTAACTCTTTTCTGCTTTGACAAATATACCACCTTTTTCTATATATAGTTTTTTTTGCATAAAACTCTTTTTCCTAAGAAATATTACAAAGGGATGTATTTTAGATGGAACATTCATTTCTTAGGAGGAAAACCATGACGAAAATCTTCATTTTAGCATCAACACTCTCTCTATCTTTTTTTAGCGGTTTAAATATCGGTAATGCTGCAACCGAAAACTTCCAACCATTAACAAACGCTATTGTACAAAATAGCGATCATTTTGCAGAAGGAAACTCAAAGGATAATAATAAACCTCCAGGAAATAACGGTTCTCAGGACGATAGTGGTTCCGGTGGCAGCGGCTCTGGTGAAAACGGTTCTGGTGAAAACGGTTCTGGTGGCGATGGCGGCAACGGTTCCGGCGGTAACGGTTCTGATGGCAGTGGCTCTGGCGGCAATGGTTCCGGCGATAACGGTTCTGGTGGCAACGGTTCTAGCGGCAGTGGTTCCGGCGGTAATGGTTCCGGTGGTAATGGTTCCGGTGGCAGTGGTTCTGGCGGTAACGGTTCCGGTGGCAGTGGCTCTGGCGGCAATGGTTCTGGTGGCGATGGCGGCAACGGTTCCGGTGGCAGTGGTTCTGGTGGCAATGACTCTGGTGGCAGTGGTTCACACGGCGGTAATGGCTCTCAAGGTGGCAATCGTGTTAAAGGCGATAGCAATTCTCAGGAGGGCAACGGTTCTCAAGGGGGTAGTGTAAAAGATAATACGAAAAAACAAGGTGATAAATTACCGAATACCGCAACGCATTACCCTATATCTATTTTAATGGGTCTTTCAATATTCCTAATTGGTATGTTACTGTTTATTCGTCGTAAAAACGTAAAATAAGAGCAACATACTTCCATCTAAAGAATACATGAAATACTTTATAAAACTAAAAAGGACTTTGGATTGCATTTTATTATGCAGCCCAAAGTCCTTTTTATCACCTATCAGAAAAAGTATTAATACGCTTTTCCCCAATACACCATTTGTTTAGCTTCTTTACCACAACAAATACATTCATCAGCTAAATGCTCTTGCTCAAAAGGCATACAACGTGAAGATACTCCAACTTCTTCTTTTAGTTTTTCTTCACAAGCTAATTCCCCGCACCACATTGCCTTAATAAAGCCTTGCTTTTCGTCAGCTATTTTTTTCATCTCTTCGAAATTTGTCGCAACATACGTATTCTCATCGCGAAATGCTTTTGCTTTATCAAATAAAGCAATATGAATTTCTTCAAGTAATGCTGGAATACGTTCTTCTAATTGATCCATTGATACAAACTCTTTTTCCTTCGTGTCTCTTCTTACAAGTACAACTTGATTCTTTTCAATATCTTTAGGGCCAACTTCTAATCGAATTGGAATCCCCTTCATTTCATACTCATTAAATTTCCAGCCTGGTGTTTTATTACTAGCATCTATTTTTACTCGTGCAACCTTTTGAATATGTCCTTGTAACTCTGTTGCTTTTGCTAAAACTCCTTCTTTATGCTGAGCAATTGGTACAATAACAACTTGCACTGGAGCGACTTTTGGTGGCATTACAAGTCCATTATTATCACTATGAACCATTATTAGCCCGCCTATCATTCTTGTTGATACACCCCAAGATGTTTGGTGCACATATTGCCACTTACCGTTACGATCTAAAAACTTAATATCAAATGCTTCTGAGAAATTCGTCCCAAAGTTATGAGAGGTTCCTGTTTGAAGTGCTTTTCCATCATGCATTAAACTTTCAATTGTATAAGTTGCCTTTGCTCCAGCAAACTTCTCTTTTTCTGTTTTTTGTCCTTTAATAACTGGTATTGCTAAATAATCCTCACAGAAAGAAGCATATAAGTTTAAAATATTTAATGTTTCAGCCTGCGATTCTTCTGCCGTTTCATGGATTGTATGACCCTCTTGCCATAAAAATTCAGTCGTACGAAGGAACGGCCTAGTTGTCTTCTCCCAACGAACTACTGAGCACCACTGATTATATAACTTTGGCAAATCATTATAGGATTGCACAATTTTTGAAAAGTGCTCACAGAATAAAGTTTCAGATGTAGGACGTACACAAAGTCTTTCCGCTAACTTTTCATCTCCACCATGCGTAACCCATGCTACTTCAGGAGCAAACCCTTCAACATGATCCTTCTCTTTTTGCAATAAACTCTCTGGGATAAACATTGGCATATATACATTTTCATGGCCAGTTCCTTTTAACTTCTCATCCATCACCTTCTGCATATTCTCCCATAAGGCATAACCATACGGACGTAAAATCATGCACCCTTTTACACTTGAATAATCAACAAGTTCGGCTTTTTTTACAATATCGGTATACCACTGCGCAAAGTCCTCTTCCATCTTCGTAATGGCTTGCACTTGTTCTTTTGCCATAGTCAGTCTTCCTCCTTCTAGAAAATACAAAAAAGCCCGCGTCCCTAAATAGGGACCGAGCTTTGCCGGCGTTACCACCCTGATTCATGCACAAAAATTGCGCATGCTCTCTTTTTGATAACGGGAAATTCCCGCTGCATATGCAGAACTCAAAGGCAGGTTCCATATTGCCTTTTTAAGAATCTTTCAGCCTAACGGATTCTCTCTCTGCTAAAAAGGTTGAACATGTACTAGTCCTTTTTCATCGTTATAACGAAATAAATTTGTTGATTATCATAATACAAATTCTTTTTTAAAACAATAGCTAATTTTCTTATTTTTATATATCCTTTTCATTTTTTGCAGTTTTATACGTAGCTTTTCCGCGTAATTTTCACCAGTTGATGTGCAATCATACCGATAAGTGTACCAAGTAGAACGAAGAAACCAATAAATCCATATCCCATTCCTTCCCACCCACCAATAACCATCATTGTAACGGGAAAGGACGCTAAGCAAAGAAGTATTAAACTAAGTGCAAATATAATATCAAACTGTTTGTCTGGAAACTGTTTGTCTGGAAACCGTTTCTTTAGTAAATATGAAATAGCAAATACAAGGATAATCGTGATTCCGCCAATGATGTAAAAAATACCAAATCCATCTAACCAATCCATAGTGTTTCCTCCTTCCATAGATTCCCTTATACTTAATTATATGTTTAATTTTTCTGAAAATAAATAATAAATTTTCACCTAAAAATATATATTTATTACTATGTATTAATAGTAATATATAATAATAAGTTTTATATAATCAGGAGGGAACTTTATGGATAAAGCATTAACAAACCACGTCATTATTTTATCATTCGACTGTTTATCAGCTTTAGATTTTCCTATACTACAAAAACTACCTCATTTCCAATCTCTAATAAAAAAGGGCACGGTTGTCGAAAAAGTAGAACCAATTTATCCTAACATATCCAAGCCACTCAACAATCGTAACTGGTAATTACCCTAACAAGCACGGTGTTGTTAGCAATACGTTACTTCAACCAGGGCGTGAATCACCTGATTGGCATTGGTACCGAAAATCAATAAAAGGAACAACATTGTATGATGAAGCGCGCAAAGCAAATTTAACGACAGCTGCCCTTCTATGGCCTGTTACTGGAAGAGCGAACATCGATTACAATTTACCAGAAATTTTCCCCAATAGACCTTGGCAAAATCAAGTGTTAGTTTCCTTATTTAGCGGTAGCCCACTATACCAATTAGATTTAAATCGTCGTTTCGGCCATATAAGAAATGGTTTATCACAACCAGAGCTGGATGATTTCGTCCTCGCCTCTGCTGTGCATACAATCCAGACGAAAAAGCCTAATGTCATGTTCGTACATTTCACCGATCTAGACACACAAAGACACTATCACGGCTTTGAATCTAACGAAACAACAGCTGCTATCCAGAGACACGACGAACGTCTAGGGAAAATTATTCAAGCACTAAAAGAAAGTAACCTATACGAAGAAAGTACAATTATTGCCCTTGGTGATCATAGCGCTTTAAGTGAAAACAAATCCATCCAATTAAATGTGCTATTCCATCAAAGAGGACTTATATCTCTTAATAAAAAAGGAAAATTAGTAGACTGGAAAGCCTATTGCCAAAGTTGCGACGGCTCTGCCTATGTATATGTAAAGGACAAAAATGATACGGATACAATCCGGGAGGTACAACTACTCCTTGAAGAACTACTTCAAAATAAACAAAACGGAATTGAATTTATACTTCATGATGAAGCTGCCAAAGACTGCGGTGCAGACGTTAATTGTTTATTCATGTTAGAAGCACGAGAAGGGTATTATTTCACTGAAAACTATACAGGAGATTTTATAAAAGAAATTACTGAAAAAGATGTTACGCCTAGTAAAAAATATACATTTGGTACGCATGGATACTCTCCAACAAAACCTAACTATGAAACAATTTTTATCGCTGCTGGGAAAGGAATAAAAAGTGGCTTTACCGTCCCGTATATGAGACTTATTGATGAAGGTCCAACTATCGCTAGACTACTCGGTTTACACTTAGGTGAAACAGACGGAGCAATTGTAGAGGATTTACTCCAATTGTAAAGAACTGTGTATATATGTAAAAGTTATGTAAAATTCATCACTGTTTCTCTTTTTATAATTTTTATTTTTGTACACTGTTAGTAAAACAAATTTAAGGGGGAACATTATATGAAAAAAATGTCCAGACAAGAAAAAAGCTGGATATTATACGATTGGGCGAACTCTGTATACTCGCTCGTCATTACAACTGCATTATTTCCAATTTACTTTAAAGCAGCTGCAAAAGAAGCTGGACTATCTGGGGCAACTTCAACAGCATATTGGGGATATGCAAACTCATTCGCAACACTTTTAATTTCTATACTTGCTCCTATTCTTGGCACAGTTGCTGATTATAAAGGATTTAAAAAACGTTTTTTCACATTCTTCTTTGGACTCGGTATCGTATTTACAAGTATGTTAGCAGTCGTTCCAACCTCTCAGTGGTACTTATTGCTAGGGTGCTATATGCTCGCCTTAATCGGCTTTGCTGGAGCAAACATTTTCTATGATGCATTTTTAGTAGACGTCACTTCTGAAGATAGAATGGACCGAATTTCTACAAGAGGATTTGCATTAGGTTATATCGGGAGTACAATTCCTTTTATCGGTTGTATCGCTCTTATTATTCTTTCTCAAAAAGGAACTATTCCCTTATCGGTCGGCATTGCTAGTCAAATTTCCTTTGCAATAACAGCTCTTTGGTGGGGGTTATTTACAATTCCAATGCTAAAAAACGTAGAGCAAACACACTATATTGAGCGTCATCCAAGACCTATTAGAATGAGCTTCAAACGTCTCGCTGATACTTTTAAAAATATTAAAGAATATAAAACTGTATTTATGTTTCTAATCGCTTACTTTTTCTATATTGACGGAGTCGATACAATTATTACTATGTCTACCGCTTACGGAACCGATCTCGGTATTAGTGCAACGAATCTATTAATCATATTATTTGTAACACAAATTGTCGCTTGTCCATTTGCTTTACTATACGGAAAATTATCTGAAACATTTACTGGCAAAAAAATGCTATATGTCGGTATCATTATTTATATCATTATTTGCACATATGCTTATTTTTTAAAAACGACACTTGATTTTTGGATTTTAGCAATGTTAGTTGCTACATCTCAAGGTGGTATTCAAGCACTAAGTCGTTCATACTTTGCAAAACTAGTACCAAAAGAATCTGCTAATGAATTCTTCGGATTTTATAATATATTTGGGAAGTTTGCCGCAATTATGGGTCCGGTATTAGTCGGTGTTACAACGCAATTAACAGGAAAAACAAACGCTGGTGTTCTTAGTATTATTGTTCTATTTATTATCGGAGGATTCTTACTAACTAGAGTTCCAGAAAATAATACATCCGTTACACCACCTAGTCCAAAGACTAAAACGCTATAAGAAAAGATCCTCTTCTCATAAGAAGAGGATCTTTTTTATTTTTAAAGGTGCGCCTTATAATGAACGACTCTACTGCTTGTACAAAAATAATTTATCAACAGTTGTTCCTAATACTTCAGCTAAACGGAACGCTAACGCTAAGCTTGGATCATATTTATTATTCTCAATTGCATTTATCGTTTGTCTAGAAACCTTACATTTATCAGCTAATGCGCCTTGTGAAATATTATTTTCAGTGCGTAATTCATAGATTTGATTTTTCACACCATTGCTCCTAACCTGTAAAATCGTTTTTACAACATCAGTATATAATTGGCTCATATAGTTGTCAAAAGTTCCTCAAAGAAAAAAGGAGCAATATTGCTCCCTTACAATAGTTATTTTGAAGCTAATGAATTTGTTAGTGCCTCTTTGTTAGCGATATCTTCTTTCTTTATTTGCATACGTACAACTGGCCCTATCGCTAATAAAATAAGTGCCATCGCTATACAAAACACAGTAACTAGTGAAGTTAGTTCCTTTAATCCTCCAGCTAATGAAGTTCCAATTAGCATTGCCCCCATAAACAGTGGTAAAATCGTTCCATTTACTCTTCCAACCATATTTTCTGGTACAAGTTGAATCATAAGCGTACCGACAACAATATTAACACAAGCTAAACAAATACCTGTTCCAAATCTCATGAAACTAGTAATCCAAAATGATGTAGATAGCCCTTCTACTAAAAATGAAAGGGCTAATATACCCATACCGAATACAAACATCTTTTTCGGATTCACTTTTGAAGCGAAAACTGCAGCAACAATACCACCGAGTAACATACCTATTCCGTCAGCTGCCGCTAAATATTGAACAGCTTCTTTTTCCATACCTAAACGTTCAATTACAAGAAATACTTCTAATGGATTCGTTAATCCAACAGCTAAACCCATAATTGTAAAAGTGATCGTAATCATACGTAAATTTTTCGTATGAAGAACATACTTCCAACCTTCTTTTATATCATTTTTTAATGAGTCTCTCGCCACCTGCTCTTTTTCAACCCATTTTGGTAAGAATGAAAGGGCGATAGCAGATAACAAAAATAAAATGATTAAGCTATATAGTGATGTAAATAAACCAAGTTGTGTATACACAAGCGATCCTACCACTGGTCCAAAAATCAGAAATAATGACTGTAATGTTTGGTTAAATGCAATCGCATTTGCTACCTCTCCTTCTTTTACATAGCGCTTAAATATACGCGAAGATGAGGGCTGAGAAAACTGACCTACAATCGCGGAAATGAGTGTTGCAAAAAATATAGCCTGCCAATAATCCAGCTTTAACAACAAGACAATTCCTATAATAGACAGTACACTTAATACATCTCCAGCGACCATTGTTCTTTTCGGATTCCAGCGATCAGCTAGCGCACCACCGATAAACGAGAAAATAAAAATAGGTGCATATTCCATAACTGATAACAACGAAACAGAAACTGGATCATTATTCGTTCGCTCCATTATAAAATACAAAAGAGCCATATTTCTGATCCAAATTGCAAATTGTTGTAAAATATCAGACGCCATAACGAGCATAAATGCTCGGTTTTTAAATAAAGCGTTCATTTTCATTCCCCTTTCATAAACCGACCGTTCGGTCTAATTTATTTTGTAAGAAAAGCAACTGACCTATTATTCAGCTGCCATTCCTTTTAACAATACATCTATTGCCTTTTTATAAATACGTTTCAGCTCTTTATAATCTAATTCGTAGTAAAGCACTCCAAGTCCTGATAATAATCCGTTTACAATATACATAAGATCACGAGTATTATCTTCACGGAACTCTCCAGACTGTATACCTACTTCAATTAATTTCTCAAACATAACATATGATTCTCTAGTTAAAGCTAACAGTTCATCCAGAATCTCTTTACTTACAACTTGGCTCATAGAGAATTCCTCTATTGCATTTGAAATTGGTTGCTGTATGTCCTCTACATGATATTCCGCGAGACCATATAGTTTTTCAGTACTAGTGCTATACAACTTCTCTTTTTCATTCCATTTTTCAATCCAATCATACGTATGCTGTTTCACTACAAATAAAAATAATTCTTCTTTACTTTTAAAGTGATAATAAATACTTCCTTTACTTCGCTCTGTAATTTCACAAATCTCTTCCATAGATGTAGCTGCGTAGCCCTTCTGTGAAAATAGACTTTCTGCTTTATATGCAATTTCTTTCTTTATCTCTTCTGCGCTTCTTCTCATATTCACACCTCTTTAAACCGACCGTTCAGTCTAATAATAACAAATCAAAAACCTCTATCGCAAGAGGCTATATTCCTTATTTAAGAAAACGTACTTTCAAACCAAGTTCGAATCATATGTATGGTTCCAAATTTAAATGCTAATTTAACAAGAAATACGCCTCCCGCAGCTAATAAAAATAACACTACTTTCCCCTTATTTTTCACTTTCGGTTCCCTTTTCATTTCCATTCCCCTTAGTATGTTAAAAATATTAAACAAACGTTTGTTTAACTGTGTTTATGCATATGTAAGCCGACTAATCAAACGTTTGTTTAAAAAGAAATACGCCTATATAAGGCGCATTTTTATCAATCACCACCGCCACCACAGCTTCCTCCGCTATCTCCCCCAAAAGATCCTCCACAATCATGTGAGCCGCCATCATGCGAGCTATCATTATCAGATCCAGCAAAGAAAAATAATGGTGATGAGCTGTTAGATGAATTATGAATGTTATTTTGTTTTGTAAGATTTACCTTCTTTTTGTTCGATCGAACTGCTGTTACGATTGTTCCAACTACAACAAATAATAGTATGACAATAATAAATTCCATTTAAAAGCCTCCCTTATTCCTCGAATAATTGAATGGTTCTCTCTAGATTTTCAAGTGAAATGAAGCGTGATTCACGAAGAATTTCTTTTCCATTATGAAATAATAAAATTGTTGGCCCTGTAAATACTCCATATCGCCCCGCAATCTCCTGCATGTCTTGTAGTAATATCTCTATTTTCTCTACGTAATCATAATTCTCTAATACGCAATTTACTTTTCTTAGCATAACATCACAAACACCACAATTTTCCGTTTTAATAAACAGAAGTACCAATTGTTGTTCTTCGATATAGGTCGCTAATTCTTCTATCGTTTTAAATGTAGTCATCTTATCCCTCTTAGCGTAATTTACGAAATACTTTGTCTTGATACATACGAAAAGCTGAACTATCTTTAATCTTTCTCTTTTCCATTACCTGCTGAAAACGAAGCGTTTTTGCTGTTAACTCTTCTTGTAATTCTTTTCTCTCTGCTTCATCATAACAGCAAGCAATTAGATCCTCTATTTTTAATATATCTTTTTGTAGTTCCATTTCTGGTGGAATCATTCCCGCATTTTTTAAAATTTTATAACTCATTCTAAGTTCTGGAGGTACCATTGAAAGATCTTCTAATTGTAGTGGTTTTCCTTTTCCCGGAAGATAATCAAGATCACCATTCCGTATTGCTTGTCGAATTTTTTCTTCAGCAATGTTCAAAAACACATCCACACTATTCCCTCCTTTACATATTTTTACTATTATTTTACATGATATTTCCTTATCTTTCTACGTCTTTAATAATTGGCTCCATACAATTTTTTCTCAAATTTATTTATAATGAGCTATTTCCTCCCATACCAATCTTTCGTTTTCATATATAGTTTGTATTCAAGCCTTTTTGTATTGAGAAAGTCTTTTTCAACTTAATAAAGCGTTTACACTAAATCTTACATTTGTTACGATTTAATCACCCCCAGCTCCCTTGTATAGACTTCGTGATGTCTGATCATTTTATCTAGACGTTTCACACGTCTAGATTCATTTTGATTTATTGGCGTATGCCTTTAAATATATCTTTTATTTTGAAAGGAGAAATGGCTATGAGGTCTCAAAAATTCACACTGCTATTACTATCCCTACTACTTTTCTTACCTCTTTTTCTCACAAATTTTATTACTCCAAATCTCGCATTAGCAGATTCACCAAAGCAAAGTCAAAAAATTGTTGGGTACTTTCCTTCGTGGGGCGTTTACGGACGTAATTATCAAGTTGCTGACATTGATGCATCAAAACTTACTCACCTTAACTATGCTTTCGCGGATATTTGTTGGAATGGAAAACATGGAAACCCTTCTACTCATCCTGATAATCCAAATAAACAAACGTGGAACTGTAAAGAATCTGGTGTACCATTGCAAAATAAAGAGGTTCCTAATGGTACTCTCGTACTCGGGGAACCATGGGCTGATGTTACCAAATCGTATCCTGTCTCAGGGACAACTTGGGAAGATTGCGATAAATATGCCCGTTGCGGAAATTTCGGGGAACTAAAACGATTAAAAGCTAAATATCCTCACTTAAAAACAATTATTTCCGTTGGTGGCTGGACTTGGTCTAACCGCTTTTCTGATATGGCCGCTGATGAAAAAACAAGAAAAGTATTTGCTGAATCTACAGTAGCTTTTCTTCGCGCATATGGGTTTGATGGCGTAGATTTAGACTGGGAATATCCGGGCGTTGAAACGATTCCTGGTGGTAGTTATCGTCCTGAAGATAAACAAAATTTCACTCTCCTTCTTCAAGACGTCCGGAATGCTTTGAATAAAGCAGGTGCTGAAGATGGCAAACAATATTTACTAACAATCGCTTCAGGTGCAAGCCAACGCTACGCTGATCATACAGAACTAAAGAAAATTTCTCAAATACTCGATTGGATTAATATTATGACATATGATTTCCACGGCGGATGGGAAGCTACTTCTAATCATAATGCAGCTCTATATAAGGATCCAAATGACCCAGCAGCAAATACGAATTTTTACGTAGATGGTGCTATAAATGTTTATACAAATGAAGGTGTTCCAGTCGATAAACTAGTATTAGGCGTACCCTTTTACGGACGTGGCTGGAAAAGTTGTGGCAAAGAAAATAACGGACAATATCAACCTTGCAAACCAGGTAGTGATGGGAAACTTGCTTCTAAAGGTACTTGGGATGATTACTCTACCGGTGACACAGGTGTGTATGATTACGGTGATTTAGCAGCCAATTACGTTAATAAAAATGGTTTTGTACGCTACTGGAATGACACAGCTAAAGTACCTTACTTATATAATGCAACTACAGGCACATTTATTAGCTACGATGACAATGAATCTATGAAATACAAAACAGACTATATAAAGACGAAAGGTTTAAGTGGAGCAATGTTTTGGGAACTAAGCGGAGATTGCCGTACAAGTCCAAAATATAGTTGCAGTGGTCCAAAATTACTTGATACGCTAGTAAAAGAATTACTTGGTGGACCTATTAATCAAAAAGATACTGAGCCACCAACGAATGTTAAAAACATTGTAGTTACGAATAAAAATTCAAACTCAGTTCAATTAAACTGGACTGCATCTACTGATAACGTAGGAGTTACGGAATATGAAATTACTGCTGGAGAAGAGAAATGGAGTACAACAACAAATAGCATTACAATTAAAAACTTAAAACCTAATACGGAATACACATTTTCAATAATTGCCAAAGATGCTGCTGGAAATAAATCACAACCTACCGCTCTTACTGTCAAAACGGATGAAGCTAATACGACACCTCCTGATGGAAATGGTACTGCTACATTTTCAGTCACTTCGAATTGGGGCAGCGGTTATAACTTCTCGATTATAATCAAAAATAATGGAACGACTCCTATTAAAAATTGGAAATTAGAATTTGATTATAGCGGCAATTTAACACAAGTTTGGGATTCTAAAATTAGTAGTAAAACAAATAATCATTATGTAATTACGAACGCAGGATGGAATGGTGAAATTCCTTCTGGTGGATCTATTACAATTGGCGGTGCAGGAACAGGTAATCCTGCCGAACTTTTAAATGCCGTCATTAGCGAAAACTAGACGTAATATCCATTAATTACTTCACTAAAGTTTGAATTTAGGTTTGAGCAATACCTCCTAAATTCAAACTTTTAATTTTACGAAAAATCAAAAATATCTCAATAACTTGTTATAATTATATTTAGTTTCTAATATGAAGTTTATATGAAGTTTATTTGAATTTTACATGGATTTCCTTTAATTTCTATTGTCTTCCTATAATATCCATATTATCCTTTACATAAAGGAATTATTTTCATTCCATTTTGAACTATCTATATATATAAAGAAAGATAGTCACCTGTTAGGGAAAGGCTTTCGTATTATTATAAATATAACAAAAGAAAAAGCACGCTTATAAGCGCACCATAAGAGTGCTTCTTCATACAATTCTCATGTAAGAGTTCTCGAAAATCATGTTAATCACAAAGAAAAGGCATTAGCTCATAAAAGCTAATGCCTTTTCTTTATTCATATTGTTCAGCATTCCAATCTTCTATATTCCATACTTTTGTTATCCACGATTCATAGAAAGAAGGTTCATGTGAGACAATTAAAACCGTTCCTTTGTATTGTTGTAATGCTTCCTATAAAGCCATCTTAGTTTCTACATCCAAATGATTAGTCGGTTCGTCTAAAATTAAAACATCAGCTTTTTCTATTTTTTCATATAAGGAGCTAACACACTTAAAATCTCTTCTTTATCCTTTTTTAATTCAAGTGATGTTAACATATCCATCTTTCTCGGCCTAGGTAATTTCACTTGTACCTCGCCAACTATTGACGCTGGTCTTTGAGATAAAATAAATACGCGATCTGAAAGCAAGATTGCCTCATCTAAGTCATGTGTAACCATAACGATTGTTTGCTTCTCTTGATGCCAAGAGTTTAAAAGCCAGCTATGTACTTCCATTTTTGTAAATGCATCTAATTTACCAAAAGGCTCATCAAGCAGCATAATTGGCTTTTCACATAAATATGTGCGCAGAAAACTAATTCTTTGACGCATACCACCAGACAATTCATCTGGATAATGGTTTGCATATTCATCTAGTTCGAACTGCTTTAATGCTTCCATTCCTTCTGTCAGCCTTTGTTTTTTCGGCTTTCCTTCAATTTCTAACGGAAGAACGATATTTTGCAAAGCTGATCGCCACGGTAGTAATAAATCTTGTTGTGGCATATAACTAACAACATCTTGCTCTTGTACTTGCTTATCGTTATACGTTACGTTCCCGCTTGTTGGTTTTTCAACATTTGCAATCATGTTTAATAATGTGCTTTTCCCGCAACCACTCGGTCCTACAAAGGAAACAAACTCTCCCTCTTGTATAGAGGCACTAATATTCTCTAATACATTCTTTCCGTCGAAAGATTTCACTATATTTTTTATTTGTAATCCGCTCATTTTTCACTTGGAAGGAATTCATTTGTAAAAGCATCTTTTACATCGATTTTCTTTTTAATAACTTTGTTGTCATATAAGAAATTCATGTAATTCGTCCAAATTTCTTCCTTCTGTACTCCCCATGCTTTAGCATCATCTTGATACTTCGTACTTAACCATTTTTGGCTTTCTTGAACTAAATCTTTATTCACATCTGGAACAGCTTTAATTAAAATATCAGCAGCCTCTTTCGGTTCCTTAATTGCAAAATTATAACCTTCTGTCGTTGCACTCATAAACTTTTTCACAAAGTCTTTATCTTGCTTCGTATGTTTTTCACTCGTAATAATAACAGGACTATAGAAATCAAGCGCTGGATCTAAGTCCTTCACCATAATCGTATTTAACTCTTTTCCTTGACGCTTCGCTTCAATACCATCCCAACCGTAATAAATCCATTCGAAATCTGCATCACGGCCAATTGATTTAAAGAAATCTGTTTGTCCTAAGATGATTTTTTCAACTTTATTAAAATCAGCTTGATGTTTATCCATAATCGTCTTTAATGTCGCTTCTTCTGCTGGTCCTCCCCAGCCGCCGTAACGTTTACCTTCAAAATCTTTCGGTGACGTCATATTGTCTTTCTTAAGCGATGCAAACGCTGAAGTGTTATGCTGAATAATCGCTCCTACAGATACAACAGGAATTCCTTCTACACGAGCTAACGTTACATTTTCTTGTGCACTTATTGCGAAGTCTGCTTTTCCTGATGCTATCATTTGCTCTGCTGTTACATTGTCACCTGGTTGAATAATTTCTACATCTAATCCTTGCTTTTTGTAATAATCTTTCGTTTTCGCTACATACAAGCCAGTATGATTCGTATTTGGAAACCAATCTAATACTACTTTTACTTTTTGATCTTTACTTGCACTTTCTTCTTTCTTCGCCGGATTACATCCAGCCACACCTACCGCTACTAAGGCAGCTAACATAACTTTCAAACCTTTTTTCATTTTCTGCCGTCCTTTCTATATATCCATGGTGCTGTTATTCTTGCCATAAACTCTACGATAAAATACAGGCATAATGTCACCATAACGATGATTGCTGCAACACCAAATACTCGGGCAGTCAAAAAGGATTTTGTAGCCCTCGTAAGCATAACACCTAATCCTTCACTTGCACCGAGCCATTCTCCGATAATTGCCCCCATTACGCTATATGTAACTGCAATTTTTAAACCTGAGAAAAAGTATGGGAGCACTGCTGGAAATTTTACCTTCTGGTAAACTTGCCATTTCGTCGCCTTCATTGTTTGTAACAGTTTCAGCATATTTTTATCTACTGTTTGAAAACCTTCTAAAATACTAAGCGCAATTGGGAAGAAACAAACGAGTATTACGACCATTACTTTCGGCAACATCCCATATCCAAACCAAATAATAAATAGCGGTGCAAGTACAACAATTGGAATTGTTTGCGAAATAACGAGCAATGGATTTATTAAAATACGAAATAACGGTATAACGTCCATAATAATTGCGATGCTCGTCCCCAATAAAATTGCAAAGAATAGTCCAATTATAACTTCCTGCAGTGTTTGCATCGTATTTGGTAATAGTAAATCTTTCATCCCAATTAATTCTTGAACAATGGCAGAAGGCTTTGGTAAAATCCACGGTTCGATTTTAAATAATGAAACAGATCCTTCCCATATCGCAATGAGAAGGATAAGCCAAATAGTTGTAATAAGTTTAGATTGCTTCTGGTTTTGCATATTCATCACGGTACTTCCAAACCTTTTCATCTATCGTTACACCAGTGCTTGGACGATAATGGATTTTAATAGAAGTAATCACTTCTTCTGCTCCAGCGTCGACGCAAGCTTGTTGCGCACGTTTAACGACATCAAGAAGTACATCTAATTCTCCTTCCAAAGTTGTTTCCATTGCCCCTACTTCATAACGAACTCCCGATTGTTGCACAACTTCAATTGCTTTATCGACAACAGAATATACATCTTTCGTTTTCGCTTGTGGTACTACTGAAAATGACATTGTAACTTGTTGTGACATAATAAAATCCCCCTTATAAAATTAAATTTCAAAAATAAGAAAAGGCTTTCCTACTGCGTAGGAAAGCCTTGTATGCAAGTTATTACAGAATAACATATGCTACATCACTTTAAGTAACTCCCTACGCTGGCATTATCCAGATCAGGTTGAGGGTCGATGTTTACTTACATCCTCTCAGCCAATTGGCTCCCCGGTCCTTAATTCGTTTTCATTGTAGCATGATTTATTTTATTGAACAAACAAAAGCATGCATAATCATTTCATTATTTTTGGAAAATAACCAACTTTTTCACCATGAGCTAATAACTGCTGTATAAATTCTTTATTAATTGCTGGTACTATCAATTCTTTTTTCTTAATCCATTCATTCGTTCTACGCGTACCCATTACAATTTCAGATTGCTGTGCTCCATCTCCTGCAACTTGAGAAGCAATTAACTCTGCTATTACTTCATTTCCCTTCGCTAATGCAAGTCCGGTATTTACATATTCTGAAAGCGGAACCATTTCAAGATTGTATCCACACTCTCCAATTAGCTGTATAAATTGTTCAAACTCAATTTGATGTGGATGACAAATATGTAACGTCTCTCCTACAATTTGCGCATCTTGTAAATACGATACAATTGATTTACTAGCAAAATCAATTGGTGTGAAATCAACTTTCCACTTCACATTTGGTGCTTTCCCAATTAATAGCATTGTTTTAATAAGACGATAAAATGCGTTTCCTTCAATATTTTGTTGGAACGAACCTGTTTCTGAATGACATGCTAAATTACCTGCACGATAAATATTTCCGCGCAAACCATTTTTCATTGCTTCACGAACAATGTTTTCCGCTTGTAGTTTACTATTTGAATATACATTCTCTAAGTCTACACTGTAATTAAAATCACCAGTTTTCATGTATGTATCCCATTGATCTACCGCTAATTCTAACGGGATACCAATTGTAGAAATAAAATGGAATGTAGCACCTTTCTCCGCTAATGCTAGCATCCGGCTAGTTCCTTGGACATTTATATTTTTAAATTGTTTTACATCTCCAAAATGTCTTACATCTGCACCGCAATGAATTATCGTATCCATCTTAGAACTGATGAACATAAATTCTTCTTCACTCATCCCAAGATACTCTTCTCCCAGATCACCAGCTACGGCCTGTATACGGTGTAACCATTCTTCACATACATCATTAAAGTAGCCTGTTAATGTATTTATAATTCTTTGCTGCACATCTTTGGTTGGTCTTACTAAACAATAAATAGTAGCAGATGTATCTCTCAACAATTCATATAATATGTGTGATCCTAAATAACCAGTAGCTCCTGTTAAAAAGACATTTGAAATCTGGGTTTCTTCCAAAACGTTTGCATACGTGATAGTATCTGGTTCGTGAATCACTTTATATTCACGAAATACTTCTTCTTTCTCTACTTTTACTTCTCGCTCAATTCGAGCTAATCCATATATCGTTCTTTCTTTAAAGAAATCTTGAATTGTTAAATGTGAGAAATCTTCTTTTAACAATGTTAAGACTCGTAATACTTTTAATGAATGTCCACCAATTGTAAAGAAATCATCATGCACTCCAACTTTTGAAATTCCTAATACTTCCGCCCAGGCGTTCGCGATTTGTTTTTCTGCTTTATTAGAAGGTGCAACATATTCTTGTAGCCGAACCGGTTCATACTTTTCTTCTAACTGAGCTAACTTCTTAACATCAATCTTTTTATTAGGTGTAAGTGGTAATTCATTAATATAAATTAGTTTAGATGGCACCATATAATCTGGTAATTGCTCTTGTAACTGATAAACTAATTCTGGTATTTCTTTTTTATTTAAAGTTGTATAGAACGCGATTAAATATTGGCTACCTTCCTTACTCTTCTTAGCAAAAACAGCATTTTCTTTTATATTATGATTTTGAGAAATTTTACTTTGGATTTCTCCTAGTTCAATACGATGTCCTCTAATTTTTACTTGATCATCTTTCCGATGTAAAAACTCTATATTTCCATCCTCTAGCAACTTAACGATATCACCTGTTTTATATATATTAACTATAGGATTAAAAGGATTCGGAATAAAAGCTTCAATTGTTTTATTAGGCTTATTAAAATACCCTTTTGCTAATCCCACTGAATCTATATATAATTCACCAGGTACACCAATTGGACAAAGATTCATATTCTCATCCAAAATCATAACTTGATAATTAGCACATGGTTTACCAATGGGAATACTCGCAACATCCTCATTTAACTGACTAGGTATTTTATAGGTTGTCGTCACTACAGTACATTCTGTCGGTCCGTATACATTATAAATTTCAACATTTGTACCTATTCTTTCTCTCCACAATTTAATAACCTCTACAGGCAACATTTCACCGCCAATCGCAATTCTTTTTAGGGAAGCTAGCTTATATATATCTTCTTCTGCTAAATAGGTTGCTACTTGTCGAACAAAAATTGTTGCTAATGCCAAGATTGAAGTTGCTTTCACTTTATAGATTGCATTTGCAAATGCCTCTACAGACAATCGCTCTTCCTCTAATAGTACATACAAGTTTCCTCCGCAGAATAAAGAAGCAAATGACTCCCATACAGAAGCATCGAAACTAAAGGAAGGAAATTGAGCAAATACATCCTCTTCTGTCAATTCATATTGCTTTTTCATCCAAGTGTACAGATTAACAACGCCTCTATGTGCTAACATCGTTCCCTTTGGATTCCCTGTTGAACCCGATGTATAAATCATATAAGCTACATCATCACAATGAATAGACAACTTTACATCTATATCTTCATAAGTTTCACTATCATACAATGAAACTGTTTGAACCCCATCACATGTTATAGGCGTCTCTTTCATCAATATAACTTTCGCTTGGCTATCTTGAATAATGTACTGTATTCTACTTTCCGGATAATCTGGATCAATCGGAACATACGCTGCACCAGCTTTTAATATAGCTACCATACTTACTACTGTGTCTATGCTACGTTTCATAAATATTCCAACATAGTCTCCTAATTGGACGCCGTTTTTAATTAACATATGAGCTATTTGATTACTTTTTTTATTTAGCTCCTCATAAGTTAAAGTACCTTCCCTTGAAGATAAAGCTATACGATTTGGAAATTGAGTAACAGTATTATAGAACATATCGACGATACTTTTCTCAGGGTATACTGCTGTCGTATCATTCACTTGACTATAAAGTGCCATCTCGGCCTCTGTAATAATATTAAAATTATTTATATGATTATTCTTATTTTGTGATTTTTTAATTAAAACACCTTGTATTTGTTGTGCATAACGAGTAATTGTTGTCTCTTTCCAATTAACACTATTAAATATTATTTCTACACTTTGCATATTTTTACTAAATACAAATTGTAATGTATTCGTGTCTTGTAGCTCATAATATGTTTCACCAATAATAATAGGTGACATTTCATATAATGTATTACCGTTTTGAAACTCTTTTATTTCTTCCTCATTCATTTCTTTAATTTGTTCCAGTTGCTCTTCAATCTGTAAATTCAAACTTTCATAGGAGAGAAAATTAGAAATTTCAATAGTAATCGGAAATAAACTTCCTCTTACATGATAAAGTACGACAATATGTTTTTCTTTAGAAATATGATATAACCACGTTGCAGTCGCTCCTATTAAATCTACAATGTGAGTCAAATTTGAAAACAGTTCCGTTTTCCTTTTTATCCTAAGTTCTGTTCCTTGCACATCTTTAGGTATTTTAATACTTCCTTCTACTTTTCCTAAAAATTCTTTTATCATCTCATTATAAGAAATCGCTAATTTCATATTTATGTAAATTCCTCTCTTAAATATAATAAAGGTGTGAAAATTCACACCTTTTTCATCCCTTATTAAAGGGCAGATTCGTTCAATTCATAATCAGTAGCGGAGATACCCCCCTTGATTAGAATTGAACTTTCTCCTTATTCGCTTTTAAACTCACCAATAAGCTCTTGTAATTCCTGAGAAAGCCAACTTAAAGAAGTCGCTAATTCTGCAATATCTTGTACTGATATTTCTTGCTCTTTCATGCTTTCTTCAACATTACTACTGCTGTTGGCATAAGTATTTGCAATATGTGATAATTCATTTACGACTTGAACAATATTCTGGCTATTTTGTAAAATGTCACTCGAATTACCGGAAACAGCTTTTACTTGATCTGTAACAGATTGCGCTGATTTTGAGATTTTTTCAAAGAAATCTCCACTACTTTGAACAAGCGAAATTCCAGTTTCTACTTCTTTCGAACCTTTTTGCATGGAAACTACAGCATCTTCTGTCTCAGCTTGTGTTTCACCAATTAATTTCGCTATATCTTTTGCAGACGCTTCCGTTTGTTCTGCTAATTTTCGTACTTCATCAGCAACAACTGCAAACCCTCTTCCAGCTGCTCCAGCACGTGAAGCCTCAATAGAAGCATTTAAAGCTAATAAATTTGTTTGATTTGAAATACCTGTAATTACAGTTACGATATCACTAATTTCTTTTGACCTTGTTTCTAACGAATAAATGATGGAAGATAAATCTTGTACTGCATTTTGGATTAAACTCATTTGATTAATAATTTGTCCAATCACTTCATTACCTTCAATTGAATGTTGTTCCATACCTTCAGAAGCAACCGCAACTTGTTTTGCAGCCCCAGTTATTTCTTCTACCTTATCTTCCATTCCATGTACAATTCCTAAACATTGTTGTACTGAAGTTTTTTGAGACTGCGCCCCTACTCTTAAACCTTCAATAGAACTTGCAATCTCTTGAACTGCCATGCTGTTTTCCTCTGTACTCGCCGACAATTCTTGTGAAGAAGAAGAAACTTGCTCAGCAGTTTGCCTTACTTTATCTATAATCCCTTTAAATTTTTCAATCGTGTTATTGAAATAAACATTAATAATTCCAATATCATCTGGTCTTTCTTTTAATTTAATACTTAAGTCACCTTCACCAATTTTACGTAACCCTTCTCGTAAATCTTTTAATGGAGCTAGCGAGTGACGCACGATAAAGAATTGAGTAATAGTCGCAATTGCTAATGAAATAATGATGAAGAGTAAGCCCTGTATCATAAACTTCTCTTTTGTAATAGGAACAATGGAAGCATCTAAGTCAGCCGCAATAATTGCAACAATATTGTTTTCTCCATCTGTAATTGGTTCTAATATTGTCACCCACGAACCTATTTCATCTTCATATACTTCTGTCATTTGAGCCTTTTTCGTATCAATCACTTTATCGTATGCCTTCATCCAATGAGCGGGTTGTTCATAATAATCTCCCGGCTTTATAGGAAACGCATTTGTTAACTCTGTAGTCAAACCAACGAGTTGTAATTCTCGCTTTTCATTCGGCTTTGCTCCTGTAACATACGTTTGTCCAACGCTTTTCAATTCTTTTGATACTTCATCTAATTTCTCTGTTAACTTTTCTTTTTTCACTTTTTCGGCTGTAGGATCTTTCGCCATGTCTCTAACTAATTCTACATCCAGTTTTTTCAATACTATTTCTCCTGTTTCAATAGACTGCCTTTCAAATAAAGACATCATACTATTTTGAAACATGTTAAAACTTAATGCACCCATACTTCCAACAAGTGTCAAAATAACTAATACGGTTAATAAGACGTTCTTTTGAAGGAACGATAACTTATGCCAATATTTTTTCATTAATATCCACCTTCCTTAATCAACATAAACAAAAAAACAAAATATATGAATATTTTGTTTGAAAATGTTTCTCAATATGTTCGAGAATAAAAAAAAGCCAATGTAAAAGCATTGGCCAAGACCAACCCTATCCGTCCGGTAACTGGCTAGCGTAGCCTTTCGACCTTAGCTCCTGTAGTTTTGCGTCCTCATGTTTCCATCAGTTTGCCTTTCTCGCTGAACGAGTTGAACGATATGGGAGTTCTATGAGAATTAATTTATTCTCTTTCAAAGATTACAACATATAAATCAAAATGTCTACTTATTTAGAGATATAAATACAAATTTTTAATGAATTGCTTTTTCAAAATAATTTCAAAAAGTACGTGAATGTTACATTTTTTATGTTATATAATAAAAAATGTATAAATAACAAGGATTTCTTCGGGTATTTATTTAATTTTCATTCAAATTAAACTATTCGAATATATCTTAACTAATGAATTTCGGAGGTAGTTTATCATGTTTTGGCTACAATTTCTTACCTTGTTACTCTGTATTTTTATTGGTGCACGCCTAGGCGGAGTTGGTTTAGGAGTAATGGGTGGAGTTGGTATGGCAATACTCGTTTTTGTCTTCCACTTACAACCAACGGCGCCTCCTATCGATGTAATGCTTATGATTTTGGCAGTAATTACAGCTGCTGGTGCTTTGCAAGCCGCTGGAGGAATGGACTACCTTGTTCATCTAGCTGAAAAGGCATTACGAAAAAATCCAAAACGCATTACATTCTTTGCTCCAATTGTTACTTATTTATTTACACTTTGTGCAGGAACTGGTCACGTTGCTTATTCTGTACTTCCTGTTATCGCTGAAGTCTCTCGCGAATCCGGAATTAGACCAGAACGACCAATGTCAATTGCCGTAATTGCTTCCCAACAAGCAATTACAGCTAGTCCTATATCAGCTGCAACAGTTGCACTTTTAGCAATGTTAGCTGACTATAAAATCACCTTATTAGATATTTTAAAAGTAAGTATCCCTTCTACTTTCATCGCTTGTATGATAGCTGCATTTGTTGCTAGTAAGATGGGAAAAGAATTAAATGAAGACCCTGAATACTTAAAACGATTAAAAGAAGGATTAATTCCTAAGCTTGAAGAGAAAAAAGAATTTGTAGGTGTAAAGGGCGCAAAATTATCAGTTATCCTTTTCCTTGTAGGAACCTTCCTTGTTGTACTTCTTGGTTCATTTGAAGCACTTCGTCCAGGATGGATAGTTGATGGGAAGTTAGCCCGTCTTTCCATGCCGAACACAATTGAGATGGTTATGTTAACTATCGCGGCTCTTATTATTATTTTCTGTAAACCAAATGTAGAAAGCATTGTATCTGGTAACGTCTTTAAAGCAGGAGCAACAGCAGTTGTTGCTATTTTCGGTATCGCTTGGATGGGAGATACTTTCTTTAATGGAAACTTAAATATGATTCAAGGATCGATTCAGCATTTAGTAACAAGTGCACCTTGGCTATTTGCTATCGCACTATTCATTCTATCTATTTTACTGTACAGCCAAGCAGCAACAGTTCGTGCCTTAATGCCACTTGGACTATCTCTTGGTATTCCACCAGCGCTACTGATTGCGATGTTCCCTGCAGTAAATGGATATTTCTTCATTCCAAACTATGGAACAATCGTTGCTGCCATTAACTTTGACCGTACTGGTACAACAGGTATCGGTAAATACGTATTAAATCATAGTTTTATGATTCCGGGCCTAATTGCAACATTTACTTCTATCGGAATTGGAATGCTCTTAATTTCAATTATGTTTTAAAGAAAAAGCACAAACCTTTATTTAAAAAGGTTTGTGCTTTTTTAATCAAATATTTGTTTAAATTTTGGGCAGTCTATTTCTTCATGTAGCACTTAAAATACTACACTTCCTTCCCTACAAACTTCTCTTTACTTCTTCAACTAATTTTCTCGTACTTTCATACGCAGATTCCGCTAAACTAATTGCTGAAATAACTGAAACACCGTCCGCACCCGCCTCTATAACTGCCGCTGTATTTTCAATTGTAATCCCACCAATACCAACGATTGGCACTGTAATTCCTTGTTCTCTAAAATAAGCTAATCCTTTCGTTCCTTGAACCGCTTTCGTATCTTTTTTCGTACTCGTTGGGAAAATAGGACCAACACCTAAATAATCCGCTCCATTTTCGATTGCAAAACGTGCTTCTTCAATTGTATGAGCAGATACGCCGATAATTTTATCTCCCATTTGTTCACGAACAGATGTAATTCCTTCATCATCTTGTCCAACATGAACACCATCTGCATCTAATTCAATGGCTAATTCTACATCATCATTTACAATGAAAGGAACACTATATTCCTTACAAAGCGTCTGCAATTCTTTTGCAAAGCGCACTCTATCTTCTCCGATTAAAGAACCTTCCCCCTTCTCGCGAAACTGAAAAAGTGTCACTCCACCATCTAACGCTTCTTTCAATACAGCTAAAGGATCCCTCGTGCAGTTATTACTTCCCATAATAAAATACACTTGCAATAGCTTAGACATTTTATCTATTTCAATGCGTGCCATTTCTTTCACTCCCTCTTACTCTAACTCCACAATCTTCCCATACTTCTCAATATCACCTGAAGTTGTATTCGCTAATTGATTTAAAAATTCAATTTGGAAACCACCAGGCCCTTTTTCTACCGCCTTAGCAGCTGCCAGTTCCGAAGCTACACCATAAAACGTTAATGCGGCTACTGCTGCTTTAACATAATCTTTTTCCACTGCTACAAATGCTCCTATTACAGAAGTTAGTAAACAACCTGTTCCCGTAACTTTCGTTAAAATAGGGTGACCATTTCGAATAACAATAGTTCTCTCTCCATCTGTAACAACATCTTCTTTTCCAGTAATGACCGCAACTGTATTTAGTTCATCTGCTGCCTGCCTTGCAATACTTACAATATTGCCATTTCCAGTACCAGCGTCTACCCCTTTAATTTCCCATTTCTCATTAATAACATTTGCTATTTCAGCTGCATTTCCGCGGATAATTGCTAAATCGATTTCAGCCGGAATATATCTCGCAACTTCTGTTCGATATGAAGTTGCTCCTGCACCAACTGGATCAAATAGTACTGGCACATTGTTCGCATTTGCTGATTTACCCGCAAGTAACATCGCTTCTACTTCTTCAGGACGAAGTGTCCCCATATTTAATACTAACGCTCCAGCAATGCTAGCCATTTCTGCTACTTCTTCTTTTGCATACGCCATTACAGGCGATGCCCCAAGTGCCAACAAACCGTTAGCAGTAAAATTTGTTACAACAACATTTGTAATATTATGAACGAGAGGATTAGATTCTCTCACCAAATCCACTACTTTACTAATTTCTTTCATATTCATCCTTTTCATCTCCTAACTATAATGATGGGAGATACACAAAAAGACACTTTGCGCGTACGCAAAGTGCCTGAACATGTGCTTTTACACTCTCCCTACGCTGGCATTATCCAACAGGTTCAAATGGTCAATGACGGACTAGTAGTCATACTCTCAGTTTGTATCCACAAACTCCCATGTGCTTATTATTCATCTACTTCAAAGTCTACTCTTATTCTAGTAAAATAACAAGTTCTTTACTTTTCTATTTAATATAGAAGCAACCTATATAACAATAAACATAATCAAGTGAAACTTTAATCAGTGAGTGTTTTGTTCATCCCACTAAAAACCGATCAAATATGGAGCGAAACTGAATCTCAAGAAGATGTATGCTATATTTAACTTATGGAAATTTGAAAGGATGTTTTTAATATGTCAAAAAGCGTTGTAATCGCTGAAAAACCTTCCGTTGCACGAGATATTGCTCGTGTACTGAAGTGTGATAAAAAAGGAAACGGCTATCTTGAGGGTAGTAAATATATTGTAACTTGGGCTTTAGGTCATCTCGTTACATTAGCAGATCCAGAAAGTTATGATGTGAAATATAAAAAGTGGAATTTAGAAGATTTACCGATGCTACCTGAGCGTTTGAAATTAACGGTTATTAAACAAACTGGTAAACAATTTAATGCTGTAAAAAGTCAGCTACTTAGAAAAGATGTAAATGAAATTATTGTAGCAACAGACGCTGGACGTGAAGGGGAATTAGTCGCACGCTGGATTATCGATAAAGTTAAACTAAATAAACCAATCAAACGTTTATGGATTTCTTCTGTAACCGATAAAGCAATTAAAGATGGTTTTGCAAATTTAAAACCAGGTAAAGCCTATGACAATTTATACGCTTCAGCAGTTGCACGTTCAGAAGCTGACTGGTATATCGGTCTTAATGCAACTCGTGCTTTAACGACTCGCTTTAATGCCCAGTTAAATTGCGGCCGTGTACAAACCCCTACTGTTGCTATGATTGCTAGTCGTGAAGATGAAATAAAGAACTTCAAAGCTCAAACTTACTACGGCATCGAAGCTCAAACAATGGAGAAGCTCAAACTTACTTGGCAAGATGCAAATGGCAATAGCCGTAGTTTTAATAAAGAAAAAATCGATGGTATTGTAAAAAGTTTAGATAAACAAAATGCTACTGTTGTGGAAATTGATAAGAAACAGAAGAAGTCATTCTCTCCTGGTCTTTACGATTTAACTGAATTGCAACGTGATGCAAATAAAAAGTTCGGTTACTCTGCTAAAGAAACATTAAATATTATGCAAAAATTGTATGAACAGCATAAAGTACTAACGTACCCTCGTACAGATTCACGCTACATTTCATCTGATATCGTCGGAACACTTCCAGAACGTCTAAAAGCATGTGGTGTTGGAGAATACCGTCCCTTCGCACATAAAGTATTACAAAAGCCTATCAAACCTAACAAATCATTTGTTGATGATAGTAAAGTAAGCGATCATCATGCGATTATTCCAACAGAAGGATACGTTAACTTCGCAGCATTCACAGATAAAGAACGCAAAATTTATGATTTAGTTGTAAAACGTTTCTTAGCTGTTTTATTCCCAGCATTCGAATACGAACAACTAACGTTACGCACAAAGGTCGGCAATGAAACATTCATTGCACGCGGAAAAACGATTTTACATGCTGGTTGGAAGGAAGTATACGAAAATCGATTTGAAGACGATGATGTAACTGATGACGTAAAAGAGCAGATTCTACCTCACATTGAAAAGGGCGATACATTAACTGTAAAGTTACTTATGCAAACATCAGGTCAAACGAAAGCACCTGCACGCTTTAATGAAGCAACTTTACTTTCAGCAATGGAGAATCCTACAAAATATATGGATACGCAAAATAAACAACTTGCTGATACGTTAAAATCAACTGGTGGATTAGGTACTGTAGCGACACGTGCAGATATTATCGACAAACTTTTCAATTCTTTCTTAATTGAAAAACGTGGTAAAGATATTCACATTACATCAAAAGGTCGTCAATTACTTGATTTAGTACCAGAAGAATTAAAATCACCTACACTAACTGGTGAGTGGGAACAAAAACTTGAAGCAATTGCAAAAGGAAAATTAAAGAAAGAAGTATTCATTTCGGAAATGAAGAACTATACGAAAGAAATTGTTTCTGAAATTAAATCGAGTGATAAGAAATATAAACATGACAACATTTCAACGAAGTCTTGTCCAGATTGCGGTAAACCAATGCTAGAAGTAAATGGAAAAAAGGGAAAAATGCTCGTATGCCAAGACCGTGAATGTGGTCATCGTAAAAATGTATCTCGTACAACAAATGCTCGCTGTCCGCAATGTAAAAAGAAACTAGAATTACGCGGTGAGGGTGCAGGCCAAATTTTCGCATGTAAATGTGGCTATCGCGAGAAATTATCAACATTCCAAGAGCGACGTAAAAAAGAATCTGGAAACAAAGCCGATAAACGCGACGTTCAAAAATATATGAAACAACAGAAAAAAGAAGAAGAACCATTAAATAACCCATTCGCGGAAGCATTAAAAAAATTAAAATTTGATTAAACAAAAAGGTTCCTACCTCTATCGGTAGGAACCTTTTATTTTAGTGAATGATTTTACTTCCTTTTGCATTCTCAACAAATTTTTCACTTGATTTGTTAATTGGTGTTTTCAGTAATAACGCAGCAACAATCATAACTACTACGAAAGCACTTAACACAAGTAAATCTCGCGTTACGATATCCCAAAGCATTCCACCAACTGTTTCACGAATTGCGCTAATTGCGTATGTGAATGGTAAGAACGGATAAATCGCTTGGAAGAACGCTGGTGTCATTTGGATTGGGAATGTTCCGCCCGATCCTGCTACTTGTAGTACAAGTAAAATAATCGCCATCGATTTCCCAACGTTTCCGAAAATAGAAACGAGTGAGTATACGATACAAACGAAGACTCCACCAATAAATAAACTAAATAACACAAACCAGAACTTATCGACTACGTACGTACCGAGTAAGAATATATCTCCCATCGATACGATAAACGCTTGTGAAAGACCTATCGTTAAGAATGTTAATAAACGTCCGAAGTAAATTTCATGGCTCTTATAATTCGCGCCCTCTTCGTGTACTTCTACCGTTAATAATGAAACCATTAATAATGCGCCTACCCATAATGCAAGCACTGTATAGAATGGTGACATCGCTGAACCGTAGTTCGGCATCGCAAATAATTTATTTTCTTTTAAATTTACTGGATTCGCAAAGTAATCACTTTGCTTCTCAACATCGTTTTTCAATAAGCGTATGATGTCTTTTAAATCCTCTTCAGATTCAAAATCACGAATTTTATCTGCTAATTCTTTAATCTTTTTCTCAGTCTCCGGCATTTCAGCTTTAATGTCTACTAATTTCTTTCTACCGTCTACTAAGCCTTTTGATGAATCTTCTAGTAATTTTTTAACATCTGGAAGCTTTTTGTCTGCATCATTTAAAATTTGAGTTGTATTTTTCGACATCTCTTTTGTACGAGCAATTGCTGTATTGAAATTAGGTACAATTTCTGAATCATACGTCGATAATACATCTGTTAATTGAGCTGATCCGCCCTTCGCAGCGTTGTTAATACTTTCAATTACATCTTTTGTAGGTTTCTGGCCATTGTTAAGAAGTGTAATTCCCTTATTCGTTGCCTCTACACCTTTTTGTAAGCTGCTTTTCGCTTTGTTTAATTTTGCGATTCCATTATTAAGGTTTTTATCACTATTTACATCCGCTAAAACCTTATTTGTACTTTCTAGAACTGGAATCATATCATCAATTAAACCGATTCCAGATTGGAATTGACCATTTAAGCTATTTAAAGCTACTTTCGTTGAATCTAAACCGTTAATACCTCTATTTTGTACATCTTCTTTTGCTTTCTGTAAATCTGCTTTTGCGCCTTCAAGGCTATTTTTTGCTTTATCATAATCTGCTTTTGCATTATCATATATTTGATTTGCATCAGCTTTAGCTTGATCTACCGCGCTAACTGCCTTTTTATAATCAGCTACAAACGTTTCATTGTAATCTTTTTCAGCTCGATCAATTAAAGCATTTGTTTCATTTAATTTCTGATTAATTCCATCACGCACATCTTGTTTAACTTCCTGACCTGTGCTAATTAAATCGTTTAAACGTTTAAAACGATTATTTAAATCTTGTTGTCCATTCTTAATATCCGTTAAATGCTCTTTTCTTGTTTTAAAGAAATTTTGCCCAAACTCAGTTTGAGCCCCTTGCTCTAAACGAGCCATAACATCAATTACATAAGAAAGATTGTCAATATGCGTTTGAAGATTATTAGATATAGTCGAAATATTTTTCTTAGCTATCTCTGGATCAACGCTTCCATTTTGCAATCCATCCATAACACTTTGTGCATAAGCTGTTCCTGCACGTGATGAGCTTAGAACATTATTTACTGTTTGATTAATATTTTGTGCTATCCCTTTATACCCATCACTATTCAACTTAGAAAGATCTGGTCTCGCTGGGAATTCAGGTAATCCATTCATTCCAGACAAATCAGGAATATTTAATTCTACACCTGGATTCATTAAAAAGTCAGTAAATGCAGCTGCACTATCCATAACGCCTTTTGCTGCCACTAAATCATTTCTTATCGTCCCTGGAGCATTTTTTAATGTTTGATCTTGTCTTGCAAAGAACTTATCTAAATTCGCCAACGCTTCCTGCCCATCATTTATTACACTCTCTACAACAGGTAAATCTTTCTGCGCTACTTTCACAACATCTTCTGCTCGAGTTGCATCATCTAACGCCTTATCCATGAGTGTATTCATTTCTGGGAACTGCGCTTCTAGCTTAAAGACAAGATCTTTTACTTTCTCGATACTTGGTAAGTTTGTTTCTAAATCGATTCCAAGGTCATTGAAAATTTTAAAAATCTCACCGTTTGCTGTTTTAACAAAGTTTTTACTAATTTCTTCTGTAATACCTGATGCACCTTTTGCTGTAATCTTCGGTGCAATCGCGTTTACTTTTTCATTCACATAGTAATCCAGTTCTGGTTTTTTCGGATTTTCATCCAGAACAGTTGCGATTTTTTCAGAGAAGTCTTTTGGAATCGTAATACTTGCATAATAATCCCCACGCTCAACTCCGTAAATTGCTTGTTTTTCATCTACAAATTTCCAGCCAAGATTTTTGTTTTTCTTAAGGGAGTCTACAATCTCTTTCCCGATATTAATATCTTTCCCTCTTAAATTAGAACCTGCATCTTGGTTAGAAACTGCAATGGGAACCTCTTTTGTATTTCCATACGGATCCCAAGAAGCTTTAATGTTAAACCATGCATATAACGATGGTAAAATCATTAATCCTAAAACAATAACAATTGCAGCCCAATGTTTGGCTACATTCCGTAAATCTGTCTTATAAATACGCCAAATTTGTTTCATAGAAGTTATCACCTAATTATATATTTTTCCTTCTTTAGAAAATGATACATGCATTTTGCAATTATATCACTTTCTACATCGTGTATTAACCAAAAACGTACTATTTTTTCCCATTAACTTTCACTTACTTCATTATATAACGAAGTGAGTGAAAGTATGAATACAAAATGACCAAATCGGTTTTACATTCAATAATAACAAATATATATGAAATGTCATAAAAAATACAAGTATTTTCTCTTGGAAATACTTGTATTCCAAAAAAAATCCTCACAGCTTTTATTCTCTGTGAGGATTTCTTCTATTATATATCCAATTGAACCTCTACACCGAAATGATCTGAAATTACATTTCTGTTTGTACCATTAAAAATAACTTTTGAAGAATGAACCTTTTTACTTTGGTTACACAATATTAGATCGATTCGCAAATTATGTTTATTTTCATCCCAACCAGCAATCTCACCTTGGACAGTCGTTCCTTCATCCTTCTCTATTGCTAATTCATATGTGTCATACAAACCTTTTTGCATCATATACTCATAACCTTCGCCTTCCAACCGAGCATTGTTATTAAAATCCCCCATTAAGAAGGCGAGCTTATTGCTATCTACACGCTCCATCAAACGATCGACTTGACCTTTGAATGACTCTTCTTCATCATTCCACCAACCGAGATGGCAAGAGTAAAACGTTATATCCTTACCATTATAAGCAATTGTTGTACTTACAATTTTACGTGTTTTCCAATACGTTGTATCCTCGTTTTTTGAAATGAAGAACGTATCTTCTTTTATAATATTATGCTTCGTTATAATCGCTAATCCTTCTTCATACACGTCATAACCAATATGAGAGAAATCCCAAGTAATATTGTAATCTTTTACATGTAGCGCTTTTAACTCTTCTAATAGTAAAAGTCCAAAATTATCTTCTTTCTTGTTACCGCATACATTTTCAGCTTGTATGGACTGACTTACTTCTTGCAATGCGATGACATCGTACTCTTCTTCTTGAATTACTTTAGCAAGGTATTGTATCTTTTCTATTTGATTCTCTTCTTGCCAAGAATGACAGTTTAAAGTTAGCAATTTCATATTATTACGCACCTAACATATCTTGAATGTCTGACTTTAATACGTCAGCTTTCGGACCATATACCGCTTGTACACCTTTATCTTTTACAATAAGCCCTAAAGCACCATTTTGTTTCCACTGTGCTTCTGGTGCAACAACATCTAAATCTTTTACTGTTACACGTAAGCGTGTCATACAAGCATCTACGTCAGCAATATTTTCTTTTCCACCTAATAAATCGATAACTTTTGTTGCTAATGAACCGTCTTGTACATTTCCTGTTCCTTCTGATGCCTCATCTTCATTATCAATATAGTTACCTGCACGCCCTGGTGTTGGTAAATTGAATTTTTTAATTAAGAAATTGAATAGTGTAAAGTTAAGACCGAAGAACACTAATGAAACAATAACAAAGTTGATTAAGTCTCTTGTTAAACCTGCGTTAACCATCATTGGTGTACGAGTAATTAACTCAATAAATCCAAATGCATGAACACGTAAGTTAATTAAATCAGCTAGCGCGAATGCAAGTCCTGTTGTAATAGCATATACAACATATAATACTGGAGCAATAAACATGAACATGAATTCAATTGGTTCTGTTACACCTGTTAAGAATACTGCTAATGCTGCTGATAAAAACATTGGTTTATATTTTGCACGCTTTTCTTTATCCACGTTACGGAACATCGCAAATGCAATCCCCATTAACGCTGCTGTTGAGCCGATAACTTGTCCAGCTTTGAAACGAGCTGGTACAACGTTATTTAATAAATCGTTATATGCCTTCGTATCTCCATTTGCTAGTAAATTATTTAAATCTGTAATCCATGCAAGCCATAATGGATCTTGTCCTGCTACAACTTGTCCAACTTTTGAACCAGTTAACATCGTATATGTTCCGCCTAGCTCTGTATAGTTCATCGGAATCGTTAACATATGGTGTAAACCAAATGGTAATAATAAACGCTCTAACGTTCCATATACAAACGGTGCAACAACTGGTGCACTATCTTTTGAAGCTGCAATCCAGCGACCAAATTCATTTAACCCACTTTGGATGAATGGCCATAGAAGTGATAATACAATCGCAGTAACTGTAGACCAAAGAATTACAACGAATGGTACAAATCGTTTTCCATTAAAGAATGCTAATGCCTGTGGCAGTTTATTATAGTTATAATATTTGTTATATAAAGTAGCTCCTAAGAAACCTGTGATAATCCCTACGAACACTCCCATGTTTAATGCGGGTGCACCAAGTACAGAAGTAAAGTAATCTTTTACAATTAAATCTCCCGCTATTACTGAAGAAACTTTCGCTTTTGAATCCGCTAACATTTCAGCGTTTACCCCAAATATAGCTCCTGTAATTCGGTTTGTTAAGACGAATGCTAATAGCGCTGCAAATGCACCACCCGCGCGATCTTTCGCCCAAGATCCCCCAATTGCTATTGCGAATAAGATGTGTAGATTTGTAATGATTGCCCAACCGATGTCTTCCATTACGCGAGCGATTGTATGAACTGCGTTAACATCCCCAGCAGACATACCAATTAACTTACCGATGGAAATCATTAAACCAGCTGCTGGCATTACGGCTACAACAACTAATAACGCTTTCCCGAACTTTTGCCAAAAATCAAAAGACGTAATTTTCATCTGTTCTTCCTCCCCTTTATTTATAACAACATAATGATTTAAATTATAATTTCTGTTCCCTTTATGAAAACGATTCCTTATATTACTTTATTTTTATCTTTGCGCAACCGTTTTCATAAATCTATTTTAATAAAAGCGTTTTCACTTTGCAATAGAAATTTATTTTTTTCATAAAAAAAGATGCTCAAAGAGCATCCTTTTTTATTATGAAATGCGATAAACCCTTGTTTCATAAGGTTTTAAAGCAATTGTTGTTACTTCTTCATGTTCCGCAACTTCATAGTTATTTAAAAGCAAACGTTTGCGTTTTAGTGCAAATGAACCCTCATTATACACAGCTTCCTCTTTTGAGATATTACTAATTACAATGACTTTTTCATCCTGTAACGTACGTGTATATGCATAAATTTGTGGATCTTCTTCTAAAAGTAAATCGTACGTACCATAGTTCAGTACATCGTGCTCTTTTTTCAGAGCAATCATTTTCTTATAGAAATTGAAAATAGACTTTTCTTCATTTTTTTGCTTCTCAACATTAATTTCTTTGTAATTTGGATTCATGCTAAACCAAGGTGTACTCGTTGTGAAACCAGCATTCATCTCATCATTCCACTGCATAGGTGTACGGGAATTATCGCGGCAAGAAGCCCATATAATCTCCATCATATCTTGATGTGGTACGCCCTCTGCAATTTTCTCGCGATATAAATTTTTAATTGCTACATCATCGTAATCTTCAATATTTGGCAACTGAACATTTGTCATACCAATTTCTTGTCCTTGATAAATAAACGGTGTACCGTGCATAAAGAAATACATCGCTCCTAGAGCTGTTGCACTTTCACGCCAATATTGTTTGTCATCTCCCCATGTTGAAACGATACGTGGTTTATCATGATTCTCAATATATAAAGCGTTCCATCCTTTATTTTCCAATCCTTTTTGCCATTTCGTTAATACTTTTTTCAATCCTACAACATCAAGGTCTTTCTTCTTCTCTGCATCCCATAAACTTAAATGTTCAAACTGGAATACCATATTGAACTTACCTTGCTCTTCTCCAACCCAAAGCTCAGCATCTTCAATCTTAACGCCATTTGCTTCACCAACAGTCATAATATCGTACTTAGAGAATGTATTTTCTTTTAGCTCTTCTAATAAAGGTTGAATACCTTTCACATTCATATGTTTATCAAAAGATGGCACATATTTTAACTCTTTTGGATTTGGCATATCCTTAAAGCCTTCTTCTTTTTTAATATGACTGATCGCATCAACGCGGAAACCATCAATACCTTTATCAAGCCACCAATTAACCGTATCATATAGTACTTCGCGAACTTCTTTATTCTCCCAGTTCAAATCTGGTTGTTTACGTGAGAATAGATGTAAATAATATTGTTCTGTTTCTTCATCATATTCCCATGCCGAACCATTAAAAATACTTTCCCAGTTGTTTGGCTCCGCACCATCTTTACCATCATGCCAAATATACCAATCACGCTTCGGATTATCTTTAGATGAACGTGATTCAATAAACCATGGATGTTCATCACTCGTATGATTAATAACTAAATCAATAATTAGCTTCATATCACGCTTATGAACTTCATCTAGTAAAGCATCAAAGTCTGCCATTGTACCAAACTCATCCATAATATCTTGATAATCACTAATATCATAACCATTATCATCATTAGGCGATTTATACATTGGACAAATCCAAATTACATCTATACCTAAATCTTTTAAATAATCCAGTTTTGCAATAATACCTTGTAAATCTCCAATACCATCACCATTTGAATCCATAAAGCTTCGTGGATAAATTTGATAAGCAACCGCTTCTTTCCACCATGTCTTATTCATAGTCATTCTCTCCTTTTGCATCCCATCGGAATTTTTATGCAAACGTTTTCGTAACACTATCATAACAAAATATGAACAGTTTGCAACTGTTTTCATTGAACTCTATGTAGATTCTTTATTCTTATGCTTTATTTATTTCTCACAAAGGTAAATCTCATTCTTCACCTCTTCTTGAAACTGGTAGCCCCTCTCTCTTTATAGAAGAAGTTCCTTATATAAAGGCTGTTGAATTTTTTAATGGCGGTAACATCCCTGAAAATTTCAAGCGCTCTGGTTCCTATGTCTATAAACCTATTCCCCTTAAAGGCATTCAAATCATGCAATACTTTCTTTCTCATGCACCAAATAAAGATGCTAGTATTTGGCATCAATCGCTCATAGGTGCTGTTGAAAATATTTCGCCGAATAAAACGGCTTATTTTCATCGTAAAGCAATTATTGCTCAAGAATACATTACCTCTTGGAAATGCGATGATGAAGAAAATCGAAATATACGCTGGGTTAAAGTTTTACGAGAAAGCTTAGATCCTTATACACTAGGTGACTATGTGAACTGGCCCGATATCGACATTAAAAATTGGCAAACTAGTTATTATGGCTCTAACTTTCACAGATTACGTAAAGTAAAAACCATGTATGATCCTTATGATGTTTTTCATTTCCAACAAAGTATTCCTCCTTTTCATACGTGAAAAAAAGGATAACATAAAAAAATCATCCAATATACCGTTACCTCGCAGTATGTTGGATGATTCAAGTTGATTTTCTATATCGTTTCAAATTCTTTCTCCTACTCATAAACTTTTACTTACAGATTAATTGTATTTCGTATCATTTTCATGCAATGAATGTAATTTAATATTTGGTACTTTATCTTTTTCAATACCTCTATTATAAGAAACAGGAACTTGAAATTCGAATTGCTTTGTCTCATGTTTTTGTAAATAGACTGGTTTCGGTACTGGATAGCTTTTTGAATTCTCGTTTGCATTATCGTATAAAACAACTTTTAATGCTTGTGAATGATTACGATAATTTTTTAAAGTAACAATGCACTTCGGTTGGATATTCTCTCCATTTTTCTCCATTCTACACTGGCTATCTTCTTTTTTATATTCTATTGCTTCTACCCCTGTTTTTCCTGCGTAGTACCATGTTTTATTCAATGTCTGGAGGATTGTATTTAAAATAAACGGCATCATTACAATCAAAATACTAATGCCTACTACTTTTATCTTATTCGTTTTTCTAAATGTACTAGACTCCTTTTTTCCTAGCCATTTTAAAAATAATATAAATGCAATTACATGTAGTATGAAAGAAACAATCAATATATTTGAGACTTTATAATCCATATAAACATACGTATGTATCGGAACCTTATAGACATTGAATAGTTTTTCCCCAATTAATTCATTATCATTTGGAATTTTTAATAATAACAAAACCCCTATACTGTAACAAATAGCTACTAATCGATCATACTCAATACGAATCATTCTTTCTCCCCTTCACTTTGTATTTTATTATCGATTTTAGCTATTATTACCATACTATACAATCTTTTTATAGAGGATAACGTAAAAAAGTTCCTTATAAATATATAAAGAACCTTATTAATATACACTATGAATTAAAAAATCAATATACAATTTTCACATAGAGATTTCTTCAAAATATGTTGGATCATGTATTGTAATTTTTTTATCTAAAATTGTAACAATGCTATCATTTTTTAATTGTTTTAATACGCTGCTAACTGTCTCTCGAGATGTTCCAGATATTTTGGATATTTCAATTGTTGTAAGTGGACATGAAATTACAATCTTTTCCCCACTCTGTTCTCCTAAATCCTGCATTAAATAATTTAACGTTTGGATAACACGATCTTGTGCATTAGGAATTGTAATATTTTGCACTCGATTTTCATTCAATTTTAATATAGATGATAATTGCTGAACAACGTACATCAATTGCGTTCTGCTGGACTTGACCATATCTTCAAAGATTACCGTTGGAATATAATATACCTCCACATCCGTCATTGCTTCTGCTGTATAGTTATATCCTCTGTCTGTAAACATACCACCATAAGGAAAAATAGAATATCGCTTCACATAGTCATCGTATAATAAGTTCCCATTTTGATTAACCCGCTCTAACTTTACAAAACCATCTAACATGAAGTAAATTCTTTCTCTTGAATCCCCTTCTAAAAATAAAAATTGACCTTTTTTATAAGTTCGCCAATAAACAAACTCTGTTAAGCCTTTCAATTTTTTTTCTGTTAAATGAGCAAATAATTCGAACTGCTTTAAGTCTTTCACTACGTTCCGTCTATTCATAAAATTCCCTCTCTCTTGCTGTATGTTGGAGCGAAAAAATCAAGAAAGCGTATTCAATTTGAATTTTATCATAATTAACTTACATATTCAGATTTCATCATGAAAACTTTATGAACAATGAGTACAAAAAATATTAATAAATAAAAAGAATGAAGTTACTAACTCCATTCTTTTTTACTACTAAGTAGCGTACATAAGAATTTAAACATACATGCATACATTCTGTTTTGAAATAATAGTACCAGCTTTTTCTTCTAGTGCTTCATATACTTTTTCTAAAGACGTAATAATTGTTTTTCTTTTTGGATTTGTATTAACAAAATTAATAGCAGCTTCAATTTTCGGAAGCATGCTTCCCGCAGCGAATTGTTGTTCTTCAATATATTCTTCTAATTGATTCACTGTGACATGCTCTAATTTTTTTTGATTCGGTTGATTATAATTTACATACACATGATCAACTGCAGTTAAAATAACGAGCGTATCGGCATCTACTAATTCTGCTAATTTCTGTGCAGCGAAATCTTTATCGATAACCGCTTCAGTTCCTTTTAGCCCTTCTTCGGAATCAATTACTGGAATTCCACCTCCGCCAACAGCTATCACTATATTTCCATCTTCGACCAAAGAATTAATCACTTTATGTTCATGAATACTTACAGGCTTCGGTGATGGAACAACACGTCGCCATCCTCTACCAGCATCTTCTTTAAACACTGCTTTTGTTTCATCCATTAATCTTCTGGCCTCTTCTTCTGTATAAAAAGGACCGATTGGTTTAGTTGGATTTTTAAATGCCTCATCTTTTTTATCCACAACAACGCGTGTTATAACCGTTGCTACGTCTTTTTTTATATTCCGTTTTTTCAATGCCTTTTCAATCGCATTTTCCATCCAATATCCAATCATTCCTTGGCTCATTGCCCCACAAGTATCTAATGGCATTGCAGGTGTCTTTTCCGTTTCTGCAGCTTTTTGCTGTAATAAAATATTCCCCACTTGTGGGCCATTTCCATGCGCAATTACTGTATCCACATCATTTTCCATTATTTTCACAAGTTGTTCTGCCGTTTTTTCCAACGCTTCTTGCTGCGCTCCCGCAGTAGCTTCTCCAGACTGTATCGCATTTCCCCCTAGTGCAACTACAATTTTTCTTCGTGCCATATTCCAGCCCTCCAGTTGATTTCGCTTTCACAGCGCTTTATAAAGTAATACTGCCTGTAATTAATCCATAAATCGCAAAGAATGCTAAAGCACCAATTGCTACGGATGATGCTAATTCCACTCGAGTAAATATTTGCTTCGAACTCTTTTGCTTTTGAACATTGTAAAAAATAAAAATACCTGGCGCATATAAAGTCATTGTTAATAATAAATACTCTAAACCAGCTGCATAAACTAGCCACACGCCATAAATACTGGCTATCAAGCCAATTATTATATTTTTATTTCGATCTGCTTCTTCAGACTTTAAGCTATGCTTCAGTTGATAAAACGCTGAAAAAGCATATGGGATTAAAATAGCTGAAGATGCTAAAGAGAATGCAAAGTTATACGCCTGATCAGAAACGACGAATGTTAACAAGAACATTTGTATTAAACCATTTGTTATCCATAATGAATTTACTGGAGCCTTATTTTTATTTTCTTTTGCAAACCATTTTGGAAATACTCCATCTTTAGCCGCTAAATATGGAATTTCAGAAGCGAGCAAAGTCCAACCTAACCAAGCACCTAATACAGAGATGACCAAACCTAAATTAATAAAAATAGCACCCCATTTTCCAACAACACTTTCAAATAAATAAGCCATAGCCGGATTTTTCAAACCTGCAATATCTGCTTGCTGCATAAGTCCAAGAGACAATAATGTGATTAAAATATAAATGATGAGTGTACCAATTAAGCCAATAACGGTTGCTTTCCCTACATCACTTCTATTTTTTGCTCGACTGGATAAAACAACAGCCCCTTCTACCCCAATAAATACCCATAAAGTTACAAGCATTGTACTTTTAACTTGGCTGCCAACTGCTCCCCATGAAAAAGAACCAGTTTGCCCCCAAAATCCATCTAAGAACGTATCAATATGAAACGCGAAGATTCCTATGACAATAAATACAAATACAGGTACTAATTTTGCGATTGTAGTTACTAAATTCACAAGTGCTGCTGATTGAACTCCACGTAAAATTAACATGTGAACACACCATAATAGTACGCTTGCACCAATAATGGACGCTACATTTTGACCGCCTTCAAAGATTGGGAAGAAATATCCTAATGAAGAAAACAATAATGTACCGTAAGCTACATTCCCAAGCCAAGCAGATAGCCAGTATCCCCACGCACTATTAAATCCCATGAAATTACCAAATCCTGCTTTTGCATAGCTAAAAATACCACCATCTAAATCTGGCCGTTTTACAGTTAGATTTTGAAAAGATAATCCAAGTGCAATCATCCCAATTCCTGTTATAACCCAGCCAATAATAATGGCTCCAGCACCAGCACCTTTTGCCATATCACTCGCTAAATTAAAGGCTCCACCGCCAATCATAGACCCAACTACAAGAGCCGTTAGTGTAAACAACCCTAATTTCTTATCTTCACCCATTCCACTCACCTCTCTTAAATTGCAATAACAATACAAAAGCAATAGTGAATGATAGTGTCTAAAGGAGGAGAAAGAAGAAAGGAAGACTCCCTTTCTTCTTTACTCCATATTTCCTAAAGTAGCTGCCATAACCGCTTTAATTGTATGCATTCTATTTTCAGCTTGATCAAATACTTTTGAATGTTTACTGCGGAATACTTCGTCAGTTACCTCCATTTCTTTCAACCCATATTTCTCATAAACTTCTTCGCCATACATCGTTTCAACATCATGAAATGCAGGTAAACAATGTAAGAAAATCACGTTTTCATTCCCTGTTGCTTTAATCATTTTCATATTTACTTGATAAGGTTTCAATAACTCGACACGTTCAGCAAATTTTTCTTCTTCCCCCATAGACACCCATACATCTGTATAAATTACATCTGCATTCGCAACAGCTTCTTCCACATTACTTGTTATCATTACCTGTTCATTATATTTTTTTGCTAAATCAATTACTTCTTGTGCAGGCCATAAAGATTCCGGTGTACAAATACGTACATCCATTCCAACGATTGCTCCACCAACTAGTAAGCTATTAGCAACATTATTTCGTCCATCGCCAACGTAAACGAGCTTCACATTTTTCAATTTCCCTATATGTTCTCTAATTGTTAATAAATCTGCTAGTGTTTGTGTTGGATGCCACATATCTGTTAATCCATTCCAAACCGGCACACCAGAATTTTGTGCTAAAGATTCTACGGTTTCATGATTAAATCCACGAAACTCAATTCCGTCAAACATACGCCCTAACACTTTTGCTGTATCCTCTACAGATTCTTTTTTCCCAAGTTGAATATCACCTTTCCCTAAATATTCAGGATTTGCTCCTAAATCTGTACATGCTACTGTAAATGCACAACGTGTACGAGTAGAAGTTTTTTCAAATAAGAGCGCTACATTTTTACCTTCTAAATAATGATGCGGAATACCATTTTTCTTTTTCTCTTTTAATTCTGCTGCCAAATCTAGAAAATATAATAATTCTTCTTGTGTAAAATCTTTTTCTGCTAGAAAGCTTCTTCCTTTTAAATTTGGTCTAGTCATTAACATAATTCATCCCTACTTTCTCCGTTATTTATACTAAATATCTTTACGAACAATTGGCATACTCATGCAACGTGGACCCCCACGACCACGAGATAATTCCGAACTTAGAACCTCAATCACTTCTATACCGTGTTCCCGTAATAACGTATTAGATACATAGTTGCGATCATATGTAACAACTACACCTGGCGCGATTGCTAATGTGTTCGAGCCATCATTCCATTGTTCACGAGCAGAAGCAATTACATCTCCTCCTCCACATGGAATAAGAACTAATTCACTTAAGCCTAATACCTCTTTTAATGCTTCCATTAAAGAAGTACGATGTGTAATTTTAAGAGTTTCCTCATCTGATCCTTTTTCTAAAATATAAATATTCATATTCCCTTTTGGCCCTTGAATGGCTGGGTGAATTGTAAACTTGTCATAATCAACCATTGTAAATACTGTATCTAAATGCATAAATGCTCGACATTTTGGAATTTCTATTGCTAACACTTTCTTAATTTTATTTTGTCGGCTAAAGAGATTTTTAGCTAAACGTTCAATTGCTTTAGCTGAAGTACGAGCAGATACTCCAATCGCAATTGTTTCTTCATTTAAAATTAGCTCGTCGCCACCTTCAATTGGAAATTTATAATCACGATCTAACCAGATTGGTACATTATGTTTTGCAAATCTTGGATGATATTTAATGATGTACTCCATGAATAATGATTCACGTCTACGCGCTGGTTCTCTCATCTTATTTATCGTTAAGCCATCGCCCACGCTAGCTGCTGGATCACGAGTAAAATATAAATTAGGCATTGGATCTAAGTAAAACGGATAGTGATCTTCCATTAATTCATATAAATGTGTCTTCTTACTTGTTTCAATTTCGTTTTTCCGTACACCGCCCATAATTTTTTGAATTAATTCTTCATTTGAAAAGGAAAGTAAATATTCTTTTAAAGTTTGATGTGCAACATTTACGTCGGCCTGTCCTTCTTTTAAAATACGATCAACAAATTCTTCTCGAAGTTTTTTATCTACTAACGCCTCAGCGGCTAGTTTTTCTAAATAAAGAACTTCAACACCCCGATTGCGTAACGTTTGTGCAAAATAATCATGCTCTTTTTGAATAATTGGTAAGTATGGAATATCGTCAAATAATAATTGCTGCAAATAATCTGGCGTCAAGTTTTCCACTTCTTTACCCGGTCGTTTTAATAAAACCGTTTGTAATTCCCCAATTTCTGAAGTAACATGTATCGGATGTTTCATTTGTTGTACCTCCTTTTAAATATGTTTGATGTCTTACAAGTACATAATAAATGCTCTGTACTTTCATCTTTGTGAAAGTATCCACATTATCATTGTGAAATATTAAACAAGTTATTTTTTTAAAATCATACGAATATGTATTTTTATAACAAACTATCTCGCTTTCTCAATAAAAAATACATATATTACGCATATATGTTGAATATTTAACTTCCGTATTTAAACAAAAATCCTGTTTTTAATTTTATTAAAAACAGGATTTTTGCATCTAAATAATTAAATTTAATCTTTCTTCTATAATCTCCCTATCTGATTTCGACTGTGAAATTATAAGGCATGTATCATTTCCACATATACATCCTATTTTTTCTTTCCAATCTAACTCATCAAATAAAACACCAATAACATGTGCATTACCAGGTAATGTTTTAATAACCATTAATTGATCTACACAATCAATTTTCACAACCACTTCTCGTAATTTTTTCTTTAACTTTATATCAGTTTGTACATGCTCTTCTGAGAAAACTTTATATATCATTAATCCTTCTTGAGAAGGTACCTTCGTTAAGTTTAACTCACGAATATCGCGAGAAACCGTAGCTTGTGTTACTAATACATCTTTTTTTGCTAACAATTCTACTAATCTTTCTTGCTTATCTATTTCATACTCCTTTACAAATTGTTTAATTAACCGTTGTCTTTTTTCTTTTTTCATAAAAGACACCCCTTTTAATATTATAGCTCGCTATAATTTTCATCCGAAAGGGACAGAAAAGAATGTTGCGGAAACGTTCATAGTTTAACTGTAAATATTAAATCAAGCTAAATAAAAAAGAGAAGAACAGCATTCTGTTCTTCCTTTTACATTGAAAATCGTTCAATTGTTTGTTTCAAATCAGTTGCTTGCTTCTCTAAATCCTTTAATAATTGATCGATTACTATCATATTTTTAGACTGTTGTAGCGTCACACGCGCCACTTCTTGCGAACCAGCTGACGTTTCTTCAGCAATTGCTGCTACAGCTTTTGTTTGTGCTCCTGTTTGATGAATGTGGCTCACTTGTTCATTCATATAACTACTAATTTGCTGAGTTGCATCGGCTACTTCCATAACACTTGATGACATTTCTTTTAAAATTAATTCCGTAGCTTCCCCACGTTTCGCCTCTTCTTTAGCTATTTTCACTTGTTCTGTCATTTTCATTGCAACTTGTTGTACTTCATCTTGCATATTCCGTAATAACTGCGATATGTTTCTTGCAGAATGATCACTTTCATCTGCAAGTTTCCGTACTTCTTCCGCAACAACCGCAAAGCCTCTTCCATGCTCTCCTGCGCGAGCTGCCTCAATAGAAGCATTTAGTGCTAATAAATTCGTTTGGCTAGCAATCGCACTCACAACAGACACAATATGTTCTACTTGTTTCATTCGTTCTTCTAACTTCTGTACATTTTGCATTGAATCTTCATTTTCTTTTGCCAATGTTTGAATACCTTGAATTAAAGACGTAAAGACACGAGTACTATGCCCTAAAGCTTCAACCATTTCTGAAGACAATGTATCAGACTGCTTCGCTTTTTCTTCTACTTCACTTGCAATAGAAGTCGTTGTATCAACAGCAGAAACAATTGCTTGAATTGATGCCGCTGATTGCTCAGCACCTGAAGAAATCTCTGCAAGTGTCTCAGATACACCTTGCGCTTGTCTCGTTGCTTCGCCTGTTTGTTTTCTAATCTGCTGTACTTGATTATTTGTATACGAAAATGTTGTATCAATATTTTTTACCATGCCCCTTAAGTTTCCTAACATCATATTAAATGCAACACTTAAAGATTTAATTTCATCATCTGTCTTCGGTAATGGAACATCTTCACGAATATCACCCTCAGCTGCTTTTCTTGCCGCCTCTTCTAACTTGCGAAGCGGTTTAATTAAAAATACGGCTGCTCCATATGCTAAAATTCCAGACCATACTACCCCTAATAACATAACGATAATATTATATACAGTTTGACTTACATAACTTTGAAAATAATCGTATATCACGTAAATAAAAAAGATACTTGTTGAATATGTAATGAAAGCTAAAACTGTAGTGAATAGCATAAGTTGTGTACGTAATCCAAAAGAAAATGTTTTCCTTTCTTTTTCCATCTTCCTTTTCCCCCTTTTTATAAGCAATATAAATACTACCTATATATTATTATCCATATTTTCATTATAGAAGGATATAGAGATTTTAAAAATATTATTTCTTTGAATATCAAATTGCACGAAAAAAATAAAGGATTCTGACAATTTATGACTAATAACAGAAATAAGGGGCAACATTTGTAAAATATATTTTTAACTGGGGGTTTTGTATGATTCAAGTTCGAAATCTAGTAAAATCATTCGGTTCACTTGATGTGTTAAAAGGAATTGATTTAGAAGTAAAAGAAAAAGAAGTTGTTGTTTTAATTGGTGCCAGTGGTTCTGGTAAAAGTACATTACTTCGCTGTCTTAACTTTTTAGAAATGTACGATGAAGGCGAAATTCACTTACAAGGTGAGCGAATTGATCCAAAGCATTCAAATTTAAATAAAGTCCGTGAAAATGTCGGTATGGTTTTTCAACACTTTAACCTCTTTCCTCATATGACCTCACTAGAAAACATCATAGAAGCACCTATTCACGTAAAAAAATTAGAGAAAGCAAATGCAAAGGATATTGGAACTCAACTTCTCCAAAAAGTCGGCCTTCAAGATAAAGCGGATGTAACTCCTCATCTTCTTTCAGGTGGTCAAAAACAGCGCATTGCCATTGCACGAGCTCTTGCAATGAGCCCTAAGATTATGCTATTTGATGAGCCTACCTCAGCTTTAGACCCTGAACTTGTTGGAGAAGTATTGCAAGTTATGAAAGAACTTGCTGAAGAAGGGATGACAATGGTTATTGTTACTCATGAAATGAATTTTGCAAGAGATGTAGCTGATCGCGTCATCTTTATGGATGATGGAAAGATTGTAGAAGATGCTCCGCCAGCACAATTCTTTTCAGCTCCATCACATGAACGGGCAAAACAATTTTTACGCAACGTTTTATAATGTAACTTTTGTTTCGAACGAAAAACAATACATTCATACGGTGCACAACTAATCATCCAAATAAAATATTTCAATAACATACTAAAAAACCATCCGTATGATCAATATATAGGAGGGGTTTTATGAAAAGAAAACTATTAACCATTGTTGCGAGCATTACACTATGTACATCTTTCATACTAGGAGCTTGTAGCAAAGAAAGCTCTACTACTTCAACAAATGGTGAAAAAGAATTTCGCTATGCGATGAGTGGATTATACAAACCTTTTAACTATAAAGAAAATGACGGCAAACTTGTCGGTTTTGATGTAGAAATCGGTGAAGCTCTTGCTAAAAAGATGAACATGAAGGCTACGCCAGTTACAAACCCATGGGAAACGCTGATTCAAGGTCTTCAAGCGAAGAAATATGATGTAATACTGGGTAGTATGGCAATTACAGAGGAGCGCTTAAAAGCTGTTAGTTTCTCAAATCCGTACTATCGCTCTGGCGCCCAAATTTTTGTAGCTAAAAAGAATAACGCTATCTCTTCTCCAGAAGATTTAAAAGGTAAGAAAATTGGTGTTGTAAAAGCTAGTACCTTTAAAAATCTTGTTGCAAAATATACAGATCAAATCACAGAATATGACAGCGATATTACTGCTCTTATGGATTTAGAGCCTGGGCGTGTTGATGCAGTAATTACGGATCAAATGGTTGGTCTACGTATGATAAAAGAAGGAAAATCGAATATAAAAGAAGCCGGAAAACCATTAAATCTTGATGAAATGGGAATTGCTATTCGCAAAGATGATAAAGAAATGGTTGAGAAAGTAAATAAAGCGTTAGATGAAATCATTAAAGATGGTACGTATGAAAAAATCAGTAAAAAATGGTTCGGGCGTAATATTCTCGGTGAAGAGGAAAAAACGAAGTAAGTTAGCCATTCAAAAGATTCATAAACAGTGCCCCACTGATTAAATGTTCATTTTATGTGGGGCATTTCATTCTCTACTAAAATCTATACAATATGAGGTGAAACACATGTTTGAAATTTTTATCTCTACCTATCCCACACTCTTAAAGGCTACTATTGTCACATTACAATTAACATTAACCTCCCTAGTACTCGGTTCATTAATTGGATTATTATTTGCTTTCTTTCGGATCTCGAATAACAAAGTTTTAAATAGCATTGCTCATATCTATATTGCTATTATTCGTGGTACACCTTTAATCGTTCAAATCGCAATTCTCTATTTTGGCATTACATCTGTCATTGTTTTCTCCCCTTTTTGGGCAGGAGCAATCGCTTTAGCAATTCATAACGGTGCATATATTACGGAAATTTTCCGAGGATCCATTCAATCCGTCGACCGGGGACAATTGGAAGCCGCTCGCTCCTTAGGTATGCCTTACCCTTTAGCTATGCGCCGGATTATATTACCACAAGCATTTCGTCTGTCTCTTCCTCCTCTAGGAAACCAATTTATTATCGGATTAAAAGACTCTTCACTTGTCGCTTACGTAGGACTGTCCGAGTTATGGGGATCAGGTTTATCAATTGCAGCAGGTAACTTCCAACAATTAGATACTTACATAATCGTTGGTGTATACTATCTCGTACTTGTTCTTCTATTTACTTATTTTGTTAATCTCTTAGAAAAACGACTACAACGAAAAGAAACTAACTCCGTCCAATTCCATAAAAAGAACAAAAAGGAAGTTTCTTTATAAGAAAAAGCAAGCCTGAGATGGCTTGCTTTTTCATTGCAAAAATATATTAATTTTTACTGATTTACTTTTTTAATACTCTTTTCTTCCTCTATATGTTCCTCACGATATGAAATATTATGAGGATCTAGTCCATTTCCTAAAGAACCATAGAAATGCTCTCTATGCGGATCCACTAATTCACTTCCTTGATAATACACACGTGGTGTATTCCATAGCGCTGCCAAAGCTTTTGTCATCGGCATCTCATGATAGCGTTCCGGCCACATTTCTTTAATCTTCTCTTTTACTAACGGATAGTATTTAGAACTCATAGCAGGAAACAGATGATGTTCTGTATGATATGAGAAATTGAAATGTAAAACGTCTACCCAGCGCGGCACTGTTACTGACAAACAGTTTGCTAACGGATCATTTACTGGAACAATTGGATTTAAGCGGTGATTTGTTGCGATATATGCCATTACAATAAAGTTAGCAATTAACAACGGAATGACATATGCAAATAACCATTTTCCAGGCCCCATAATAAACAATAAACTAATCCAAACTGTCCAAGGCAAAAGAAGTTGAAGCCATACAGATTTTTGATTGGATGACTTGAACTCTTTTATAAAATGAAAGAACATTCGAGTCGAATGCAATGTAAATTGAATTGTTAGTGACAGAAAACTAAAGAATGAACGTACATGTAAAGGCATACGATATACCCAACTCAAAAACTTACTCTTCTTAAGTTTCTCAAGTGTCGGCCATGCATCCGGATCATTCTCTTCATGCTGTGTATGAACATGATGCGTTGCATTATGCCACTTTCTCCAAAGCTTTGGCCCTGTTGATAATGGCATAAATGCAATCGCGCCTAAGAAGTCACGAAGCCATGCCTTTCTTACAACAGTTCCATGTAAAATTTCATGCCCTAAAAATCCAAGTGAAGCAAAACATAATCCAAGAACAATCGCAATTCCTAGATTCGCCCACACATTCAATTCAAATACACCAATCGATATTAACCCCGCCAATGCCACAAGCAAATAAGCCAGTCCACCAAATAAACGAGTAGGCACTGGTTTAAATGCTTTTTTCGGCAAATGTGGTGATACACGTGCTGCATACCACCCAAACGTATGAAGCTCCTTCATCCTTTTGCTCCTTTCTTATGCCGCGCCTTGCGCAACTTACATATATCAATTCTTGCTTCCAGATTGATTTTACTAGATGATCCAAAAAGCATCTATTATAAGGAAAATATACTCACTCTATCGTCACTTATTTTTCGCTTTTATTATCAATGAAAAACATTTCTCTTTTTACTCTCTATCAACCTTTCCACATGATGAATCATAACAATAGAATTTCTATATTGTCAACACCTTTTATGACCTAGTAATAAAAGGTGGTTATATTTTTATAATCATACTTTATTTCACTAAAGAAAATGTATAGATTCCATAAGGATTTACCCACTATATATAGACATTTTCTTAAACGCCATAGACTCTATCTCATTCAATAACTCCCTATGTAATCAACAAACAGAATCACTTGAATTTAGTTTTATATAAATCCTACCACTTCATAATGCCCCATCTAATTAATTATATTAAAATAATTTATAACCTCTTTTAATAAAAATAGACTACTTCTAAAACAACACACATGAATTTCATATATTATGGAAATATTAAAAGGAAAATTGTTCTAAAATCAGGAGGTTTCCGCAATGACAAGTGATACATTTCCACAACTGCCGCTATCTTATTGGATTGAATCTACTCAGTTTCCTACTTTCCCTCGTTTATCCGAAAATATAAAGACGAAAGTTGCTATTATCGGTGCTGGTATTACAGGTATTACTACTGCCTATTTACTTGCAAAAGAAGGCATCGATGTTGTTTTAATTGATTCTGGTCGTATTTTAAACGGAACGACTGGGCATACAACAGCGAAAGTAACAGCACAACATGATCTTATTTATGATGAATTAATAAACCATTTCGGTGTAGAAAAGGCCGGGCTTTACTATGAATCAAATAATCAGGCTCTACAATTCATAAATGAAACTGTTCAAACATATAAAATCGACTGTAATTTCTCAAATGAAGATTCATATTTATATACAACTACCGATAACGGATTAAGAAATTTATCGAAAGAATATGAAGCTTATCAAAAATTAAATATACCTTGTGACTATGTTCAATCTCTATCGATTCCTATTCCAGTACAATCTGCGCTTATAATGAAAAATCAAGCACAATTCCATCCCCTTCTTTATTTAAAAACACTTTTAGAAAAGTTTGTGGAGATGGGCGGAAAGCTCTACGAACAAACAACAGCTATGGATGTGGAAAAGGGAGATCATCCACAAATAATTACAAAAGAGGGCCATCATATCACTTGTGAATATGTCGTCTCTTGTTCACATTTTCCTTTTTATGATGCAAATAGCTTTTTCTTTACGCGAATGTACGCAGAACGCTCCTACGCTCTTGCAATAAAAGCAAAAACGGATTATCCAGGTGGCATGTATTTAAGTATTGATGATCCAAAGCGCTCCTTACGCTATATAACAAACAATGGAGAAAAATTAATTTTGATTGGCGGAGAGAGTCATAAAACAGGACAAGGAATAAATACGATGCTTCATTATGAAGCACTTTATTCTTTTGCTGAAGCAACTTTTGGAATAGACGAAGTTCCTTATAGATGGTCAGCACAAGATTTAATCACTCTAGATAAGCTTCCTTATATCGGACATATTAACGAAAGAAATCCAAATATATTTGTTGCAACTGGATATCGCAAATGGGGCATGACAACTGGAACTGCTGCCGCTCACCTACTGAAGGACTCCATCCTAAAAGTCCACAGTCCCTATAAAGAACTGTATGCACCATCACGCTTCCATGCAAATCCAGATATAAAAACGTTCCTCTCCCAGAACATTGATGTTGCGAAACATTTAATTGAAGGAAAGATTGAAACCGCATTACGTAAGCCAGAAGATCTCGAAGTTGGTGAAGGATCTGTCGTACATGTTAACGGTAAACGAGCAGGTGCTTATAAGGACAAAGAAGGAAAATTACATATCGTCGATACAACTTGTACACATCTCGGCTGTGAAGTTGAATGGAATAATGGTGATTGTACTTGGGATTGTCCTTGCCATGGTTCTCGTTTTTCAATTGAGGGAGACGTTCTTGAAGGCCCAGCAGATCAACCGTTAAAACGCGTTGATAATGAGTAAACAAATAAAGAAGTTCAACAGAATTACGGTTGAACTTCTTTATTTGTTATAAAACCTGTTCAGATAAATTTCGACACAGGAAGGAAAATATTAACATTAAATAAAATAATATATTCATCTACAAATTAAAAGGGGTGAATATTATGCAACCTTTAGCTCCACCTCATCTAGAATCTACAGAAACTATCTTTTCAAGCTCTATTACAAAACTTGTTGTTTTTATTTGTTGGCTAGCCATTTTAGCTGATGGATATGATTTAGGTATTTACGGTGCCGTTCTACCAAAGCTCCTAGAAGACAAAAGCTGGGCGCTATCACCAGCGCACGCTGGTACAATTGCAAGCTATGCTTTATTTGGGATGTTTATTGGGGCTATTCTAGTTGGAACGATTACAGATCTAATTGGGCGTAAATGGACGCTTATATGCTGTTTAGCACTTTTTTCTATCACAATGGGTTTAGCGGCTATCGCTTCTTCTCCTGAGTTATTTGGATTATCTCGATTTATAGGAGGAATCGGATTAGGCGGTGTTATCCCAACGGCTTCAGCACTTACTGTTGAATATTCACCAAAAAAAAGGCAATCTTTTATTTATGCTCTTATGTTTACTGGCTATCCTTTAGGTATCGTATTAGGTGCTATTTTGTCTATGTTTATGTTAGAAGATTTCGGATGGAGAATTATGTTTGGTATCGGAATGATTCCACTACTCCTCATTCCTTTCATTATTCGCTATTTACCTGAGTCCATTCAATTTTTATTATCACGTAATCGCCAAGAAGAAGTGAACCAAATTCTTAATCGTTTTCAAATTGAATTTCATGTAAAAAATAAAACTCATCAAGCTCCATCTACTATACGAAAGAAAAATGGATTTTTTACTTTATTCTCAAAAGAATACATAAAAGCAACGCTACTTTTTTGGATCACTTATATAATGGGAATGTTTTTAATATACGGTTTAAATACTTGGTTACCACAGATGATGCGCCAGGCGGGATATCCTCTTGGATCTAGTCTGTCTTTTCTACTTATGCTAAATATTACCGCAGCTGTTGGTGCGTTATTCGCTGGAGCAATTGCTGATCGTATAGGCGCAAAAATTGTTATTAGCATCTCTTATCTTATGGCAGCCATATGTATCGGACTATTAACAATCAAGCCATCTGTTACAATCATTTATCTTTTAATTGGCCTTGCTGGTATTGGATCTGTCGGTATTACTCAAATATTAAATGCATATGTAACACAATACTTCCCATCACATATCCGAGCTACCTCCTTAGGCTGGGGACTGGGACTTGGCCGAGTTGGTGCAATTGCTGGCCCTATTCTCGTCGGTATTATTATGACAATACAATATGACTTAGCATGGAATTTTTACTTATTCTCCTTTGCAGGTCTTATCGCAGCTATATCTGTTTTCTTCATTCCTACAAAATAAAAAGAGCACAAACTTACTTGTGCTCTTTTTCATATGCTTCAAACAGCATGTCTCGAAATAGTGTATTTAAAATTTCAATATCGATCCCTGATCCCTTTTCAATTCCTTTTACATATTGCCCATAGTAATGAATTTGTTCTTCTAAAAATTGATTTAGCACCTTAATTTTCAATCCAACATCTAATTCAGTACCTGCTTTTTTCTTTATTAACAACTTTTCAATCTCATCTAATACACTACGTTCTAATGGTAATTCTGTAATCAATCGATCAAATTCTACAGGTGGTAAAGTTGCTTTCTCTTCTAGCCACTTACAAGCTAAAATAGGACGTAATACATAAAAGTACTTTTTCAGCTTTACATTCTCACCTTGCAAAAATTCACGATAATTTTTCGACGCCATATGTAAATAATGATATATCGTTGCTTTTGGATCAAAATTCTTCTCACTCATCTGTTGAAGTAGTTCTGGAAAATTAGAGTTTTTCGAATAAAAAATTGGTGATCGAATCCACTCAAGTAAAGCTGGGTTCGACTTCGCGAATAGTTGCAACGCCTTTTTAATATCCCAACCACTTATATCTAAATCATCACTAATTGGATATTCAATTACATCTCGTTTGTCATGAATTGATAAATACCATTCTACCGGATGTATATAAACAAACCTAACATCATAATCGCTATCTTTCGATGGAAACCCCCAAGCACGACTCCCTGATTCCACCGCAAACAAAATTTTCACATCATTCTCTTTTTCAATTCTTTCTAACTCCAACTCAATTTTCTCTCTCATTTCATAACATCTCCATTTTTTGATTATTTCCTTGGAAATTCGACAATACACTATTAATTTTACTACATACTAAAAAAACCGTCAGAAATTACTGACAGCCTAATAAAACTTCTATTGTTGCTTTTCAATTACAGTAGCAGCAATTCGTTCAAACTCTTTTTGAATCTCCTCTTTATATGCATCTACTATTGAAAAATCCATAGCAGCAATATAAATTCGTTCTAATTTATCACGAACCGATTTTGCTTTCGCTAAGAAAGACATTGCCTCATTCATTTTTGCTTTATACTGAATGGAAACATCACGAATTTCCTTCGCATATTTCTCATCAGTCCCTGGCGTAACAATAAGGGCATACATATCAATAATTTCATCACCCTCACGACTTGGAAAATATTCATGCGGTGCGGTGCTATCAAAAATTGCAAAGCCTAATTCTCTTACGATAACCATATCAAGACTATTCGGGTCAAATCCGCAATGATATACTTCAACTTCAAACCCTTTTTCTTCAGCTGCCTTAGCTAACTTTTTAAGCATCGTTGATTTTCCAGAACCTGGGCGCCCTTTTATAAAATAACGATGTGGTAACCCTTCTGTTAAATTAGGAACAAAATCAACTGCTCCTTTCGGTGTAGCAGCTCCTAAAAAACGATGTTTTACAAGCGATTTTCTCCCGCTTTTATCTGCAAATAATTTCTGGATTAGCTGATCGGTTAGTTCATTTGCTTTATTAAAATCTATATTATCAATATATATCTTCTCCCACTCATCATGTATAAGCAATGCCTCTTTAAAACGTGCGTAAGCAGACTGAAAAGCTTTACTTGCTTCTGAAACAAATCTTTCAATTTCTAACTTCTGCTTCCTTAATTTATCTGAGTCCCAAGCAATTCCTAAATTTATATACTCTTCAACAACTCCTGGCATTTTGGGCTCAATTACATGTGGTGATGTCCCATCAACAATTCCTACTTTTAATTTTGGGATAATTACACCATCAACCGATTTATTGTCAGAAGAACAATGTAAAAATTCAATATCATATCCTTTTTCAACCCATTCACGACCGATGGCCTTTATTAAAGAAGATTTCCCCGTTCCTGGACCACCCTTTAAGATAAATAATCTGTCTAACCCTTTTAAATTCTCTTCATATAAATTATGAAATCCCCTAGCTGTATTACCACCAGCATAATAATTCAATACATTTCCTGTCACTGCACTCACTCCTTCGCAGCATTGTATTTACATAAGCTACAATATGCGCGTAGCTTTATTTGGGTGAATACCTATTTTGTATTGCACGCAAAAAGGAAATGAATTACAATTTAACTATCGGAAAATTCCGATTTCAAAATTAAATACTTCTTTATCAAGAGAGGCAGAGGGACCGGCCCTTTGAAGCCCAGCAACCTCAGTTTATACGAACTGAATAGGTGCTAATTCCTGCAAAATGCATTGCATTTTGGAAGATAAAACTCAACTAGCATGTAAAGCTCACCTTTCTTGATATTGAAGGGTGAGCTTTTTATTATTTGAAAAACATATATTGGAGGTATGTAAAATGAAAGTAATTGATTTATCGCAAACATTTGAAAATAATATGTCTCAATTTCCTGGAACACCTAAAATACAACTAGAAGCTGTTACAAGTGTTGAAGAATCAGGCTATCAAGTTACAGATTTTCATTCTGTCGTTCATGTTGGCACGCATTGTGATGCTCCTGCGCATTTTATTTCAGGCGCAACGACCATCGATCAATTACCCCTAAATCAATTTGTAGGCGAAGCGGTTCTTATTGATGTAACTCATGTACAAGAACGAAAACTACCTAAAGAAGTACTGGACGATGCCGATATAAAAGAAGGAGATATTGTTATTTTCCATTCCAATCTATCTACTAAATGGAATACAGAGGCGTATGAGAAAGAAGCTTTTTATCTTTCTGAAGAATTAGCCGAGGAACTAGTACAATTAAAAGTAAAATCTGTCGGTTTAGATTTTATTTCTCCTGATGAGGTAACGACAGAAACATCACCAATTCATCACATACTACTTGGGAATAATATTTATTTAATCGAAAACTTAACAAACTTAGATGCCATTCACACGAAACGTTTCTTCTTCTCAGCAGCACCTTTAAAAATTAAAGATAGCGACGGTGCTTTTGCAAGAGCATTTGCTGTAATTTTTTAAACAAACTATACAAAAAAGCAAAGATCATCATTGACCTTTGCTTCTATTTTTTTTATTTAAATTAAGAAAGAATTGCTCAACATGAGGACGTAACCAAGCTAAATAATCCTTCTCTTTCTTCTTTGTACAAGCTATTTCTTCCCCATCTACCATTTCAACAAGTTCTAGTTCTAACAGTTGCTTCGTGAATGCTAACATATTCACTTCTTCGGATGGATACTCTTCTTTTAATTTCTCCTCAATTTCCCCCAATAAAAAACCGTCACGCATCATTGCCAATGCATCAATCCAAAGTGGCGGCATTTCATATTTTTCTCCTGTAATTGTGTCTTTTACAGTATAATTCTTTTGCTCTTTTCGAAATTGAATCGTGTGTAAACATACAGTCGAATTTAATGTTAATTCCATCATACCACCTCTTTCATAATATCTGCATAGAAAAAAGGATGCGCGTGCACCCCTTCTTATCTTTTCATAACACTACTGAACCGTTACATGAGCAATCAATCTCATGTCGATATTTTCCTCCATTATAAACGAAGTATTTTATAAAAAAAACCCTTCTTGAAACATTTTATAAAATGTTTATATTTACACAACAAGAACACTTTTCTGAAAAATCTTTTCTCAAATACATTAAACGGTCGGCAGAAAAATTTCTACTTTCGTTCCTACTCCTAGACTACTTTGGATCGTGATACTCCCTTGATGTTCCTTAATAATTTTATATGTAATCATTAATCCAAGTCCTGTACCATTCTCCTTTGTTGTGTAAAACGCCTTGCCGATTTTTTCTAACTTCTCATTCTCTATACCACATCCTTGGTCTTCAACAGAAATACACAAATGTCCTTGCGTTTTTTGATATGCACAGATATGAATTTCTCCACCCTCTGGCATTGATTCTATTCCATTTTTAATGATATTTAATAACACTTGTTTTAATTGCTTATCATCACCGTTTATAGCCGGTAAATTTCCATCTACTTGTAAATTACATTTAACTCTATATTGCGTTGCATAACTTTCCATTAGATGCACAACATATAGAAGGGTGTCTCGTATATTACACCTTTCATAATTTGTTGGCTTTGGTTTCCCTAACAACATCAATTCACTAACAAATCCATTAACCCTTTCAATTTCTTGTAGCATAATGTCGTAGCTCATCGTATCAGTTGGATTTCTTTCTTTTTGCATTTGCGTAAACCCTTTTAACGCTGTTAGTGGATTTCGAATTTCATGGGCAATTGTTGTAGACATAGTCCCAATCACAGCTAAATTTTCCGTCTCTTTCATATTGTTCATCATTTCAACCACTGTTCTTACATAAGATTGAAATCGTTTTAATAAAGAATGTGAAATAATGAAATAAAATACACATAAAACAAGTGGAATTATCACTTTTAAATCTTGTAATAGCAATGTGAAAAATACGTACTTTCCAATTACACTAAAGGAAACTAAATAAAAGTATTTTCTATTCACGAAAACTGGGGCAAATAAAATTAACAACATTTCTACCATACTACCATGTTCAAAAGGTCTATCCGTTCGCAAATAAATCATTAAATTATTAACAAGATTGATAAACATGTATCCAAATAAAAATAAATATTTTACAGAATATACATACCCTCTTTTTTGAAGATATATAGAAATAGGAAATAATGCTATTACAAATATAGGCACACCTATCCCAAGACTACCTTCTGGCCACCCTACCGCTGTTCCACTAATATTCATAGCAGGATATACAAAATAATATATAGCGTCATATAAAAAGAATATAATATAAAATAATAATATAAATACCTTTAAGGCTCTTCTTTCTTCATAAATCAAGCTCTTGTATTTGTTCATATAAAAACTCCCCTTGATCGATACAAAAAACTTTCATTGTTATCTCCTTAAAGTATAAGTATGAAATTGCTTTCAGGGCAATATTTAACCTTATAATACTAAAAGGAAGGAGATCTCTCCTTCCTTTTAGTAACAACTTATATCCACCTTACCCTATCATGTAACAATCCATCAGTAAAATTATTATGCCCTATTACAAAATCCTTCATATATAAATTTAAATACTCACCGTACTTACTTTCTGTATTTAATAACAACTCCTCGACGTAATAAGCACCTTGTTCAAATTGATCTAAAAGTAAACTAGACAAGCCCGCATAAATTCCGCACCCTACCTGAAAATACGTTGCATTCGTTTTATATTTACGAAAAACTTGGCTACTATTCATTACATTATACATATATGTCTCACTATTTTCATAAACGAGTAACACACCGACCAAGTCCTCTCCAGCAACCTCTTCTTCCGCTGGATTAAACACTTTACGATTCCAGTTCCATAAATCTTCTACTTGATCTAAGTTCTGTCTAATTATATTTGTTGTATACTCATTAATTCGGTAAAGAAAACCAACTTCCATATTGAAGTTTTTCCCTAAAATTAATACTTCCTCATGTGGCATTAAACAACCATAGAATTCTTTTTCTCCTAACTTCACTTTATACTCTGAAGCATATACATCTTCATAAAAGTAAAGAGGCCGATGATGACTCATATACATCGGATAACTCCAGATTGCTTCATCTAAAAATCGCTCTACTGCCCATGAAGCATAAAGTGTATGTGGCTTTATAAGTGCTGTATCATGCAAAAACGACGTGTCATGTTCTACAATATAACATGCTCTTGGCCTTTCATTTGGTCGTTCCTTCATAAGCTCAACAACCATCCATTGAACAACACCTGGATTCATACCTGAACCTATAATCGCTTTTGTATTTGTAAATTTCTCTTTCTCCTTCTCAAACCTTGTATATCTTTCCGTAAGCTGAAAGCCGATTAAGCTGTCGTCCTGATCTACTGCTTCATTTTCCAAGGCTGAATTAATATAACAAATTCCTAGTTCATTACAACAGCTTAATACTCTAATTGTATCTGCCCCTGAAACATCAATCACAACACTCGTTCTTTTTTCTTTTAAATGTTTTTTAAATTCCACTACATTTTGAAGGTTTATTTCATATAAATATAATTGATCTTTCAAATTCGAAAACAACTCATCGTAATAATTCCTATCTTTTTGTTTTATATCCACCAAATGAAATTTAGCATTCTTTAATACTTTATAAATTGGATCTTTTTCATTTGCTATCGCTTGATTTAAAATTGCTAAAACTGCTTTTGCTGCTCCACCAGCACTACCAAGCAATGTAATTGATAACGAATTCGGAAACTGCTCCACAAACAAAACCCCTTTAATAAATTAGTTGAGCAGCTCCTCCTCAAAAAATAAATTGAATACATAAAAAGATAGCTCGTACACAATTTTTATAAGTTAGTGCAAAGTTACCTTTTAAAAAATCACACTATACTATGTTTATATTCAATTCATTTTCCCCTCATATCCAAATTAAACTAAAACAAATAGGCTCGACCTTTTCTTCTCCGGATAAAAGAAAAAGTCAGCCCTTTCAACTAATCTACGGACAATGGACGGATTTTACATGTTGAATATTCACATACATTTTTGCATCACGTGCTTTTGATATTTCAATATGACCTTCATCAATTTTCGCCATTTTTCCAATTTTATTGGACTCCTCACCTAAATCAAACACCATAATTTTCCCAGTCATTTTAATAAGCTGTTCTTCAAATGTTCTAGCTAATGTAATATTTAACGGATTTACGGGGAGTTCATTTTTATTGAGGGCATACGGTACTTGGTTTTCTTTATACGGAATTAACCATTTTAAATGCTTTAAAGATATATATACCGTTTTATAAACCGGACTATAAAAAACAATATAGTCGTTCATCACACTTGTAACATAACCATGTATTGGAGCATTTCCTGCTACATAAACTTCTGTAAAAATCCCTTTAGAAGTACTTAATACTTTTCTCAAAGAAATTGAAGGGGATTCCCTCTTAATTACAGAATCAACATCTGGTTTTAGTATGTCTTCGTCATGTGCTCTTAAAAATTTATAGTATTGTACATGATATAAAGATATATATACATAGTCTTGTCCATTGTAAAGAACAATAATGTCATTTCCTACGTCTATTAATATACCTTTAAACCTTTTTTCACCGATTAATTTAACATATATATTTTCCCCAATACTTTTGTTTAACTCATTCATCTATATCCTCCTTCCTATGAATTTCAGCTTTACTATCTTCCATTTCAAAAAAATAATCAGGGCAATGTTCTGTCTTAATAGTAAGTAATTCCTTTTCATACTATCGAAATAAGAAATTGTTCTTCTCTTTCCCTCATAATGCCCCTCTTATTTATTAAACATTATTCATCTTCATTCTTTTTACATTTCACTACTTGACTCACACTCTTAATATGATAATTAATGATATAAATAACTTCATCACCGTTTACTAGCGTAATACATTCTTCATGCACTTCACTTAATAGGCCTTCTACACACTCTGGGCCGCCACGATTAATCTTTACCCACTTATACTTCAAGTCACGTAATACATCGACGAAAGTATCATCATCAGAGCAGAAACATGAAACATAGCCATCGCCACATTTACTTTCTTTCACTTTCTTAACTAGACTCTTCACATGTTTCAATTGGTAATATACTAATTCACCAAGAGGAAGTTGTAATGTAAGGTAATCTCTTCCTAACGATACAAGTACCCCCACTCGACTCTCTGGTCCACGAAGATTTACTTTTACAGTCTCACCGACTAAGCCTTTAATTTGTTCACAGCATAATATACTTTCCAAATTTGTATCCTCCTTTCTTATTATCTTCCTCTTCTTGACTGTCTTTGTGCGCGAGCTCGACCCGAATCATCACTTTCACTATTGCTTTCACTGTCGCTTTCTTCGCTTTCTCTACAAGCTACTGCGACACTCTTAATATGAGATACTGCAACTAATATAACTTCTTCTTTTACAATTAGTGTCACAAATTCACAAGAAACATCTTGTAAAATACCTTCAACTTTCTCTGGGCCACCACGATTAATTTTCACCCAGCAATATTTGAAGCTTTGAAGTAACTTTTCAAAGTCATCTTCACATTCACATTCCAATCATCTGCTTTACAATCTTTCGCATTTTTTGTAATACTTTTCAGATGACGAATCTGATAGTAATAGAGCTCTCCTTTTTCATTCTTTAATACAAAGTAATCCGAACATACAGCGACTATTGTTCCTTTTTGAGATTCTGGACCACCCCTGTTTACTCTCACAAAAGATCCAATTAAGTCTTTCAGAAAATCACAATGAAATAAACTCACGAGAAAACCCCTTCCATTAATTTATAAGCTTTTGCACTGATAGTATATGTATCTGTACAGGTTACGTTCTCTATGTTTGTCCTAGCTAGAAAAAAATATGCTTTTAACATGGTAGACTACTACCTATCAAAATTTGAAGAAAGGCTAAGAACTCCTTATGTTTTTGATATCTTCAAACAAAAAATCCCTTATGAATATACATTTCTGCATATCTTCATAAGGGATTTTCCATAGTTTAATCTTCGTCTTTAACATCCATATCTTCTGGAATTGGTTCGTTCAATATTTCTTCCACTAATTGCTTATATTTCTCCATTTGTTCTAAATGTGTATTAAATTGTTCTTTATTTACTAAATATTGCTCTCCATCGAATAGCGCACGAATTTTCTTTTGCTGAATTAACTCTTCAATATACGATTTTGGTAAATTCAAATACTCCGCAGTCTCTTCTACTGTTATATACAATGCGTTCATTCCTTTATTATTTTTTCATCTATACTGTATCTTACTTTACTTTATTTTTGTAAACAAATAAAAAAGATTTTGTAAATGCAGTTCAAAAAGCAGGTAGATGCATTCCATATATTGTATAGTATTATATAGTAAGAATTTTTTAAATATAGAATGGTATTACCCATTTACACAAAGGAGAGTTAACATATGGCTACTCGTCACATCATTACAATGTTAGAAAAAACACTACAAGTTGAAACAGAAAACACAATTTCTCATTTAAATGTATCTTTATCTGATCGTTTTCTTTCTCAAAGCACAGCAATACATGAAAACAATTGTTATCATACAATTGGTGAATGGTACAAAAATCATTTCTTATTCCAACAAGATGATTTCCTTTGGGCTAAATATGCCTTCTATGACGCATATTGTGAAGCCATCAAAAAACAAGGTCATCTTACAAAACGTGTTCGCCAAATATTAGAATCATTAGCTCGAATGCATGGAAAACAATATATTGCTTCTATACTAAATATGCCATTTCCTAATGAACGCGCTAAAGGGACAGCGTAATTTAGCCATGTTCTGCGTAAGCAAAACATAGCTAAATTGTTTTCTAGGATGCTTTACCAATAAAAAGTTCATATCATACGAACTGATGAAACCGGTGTCATTATAATGATAGAAAATATAGTAAACAGGAAAACCCCCACGTACATCTCTCATCCATTTGAATAGAGAAATACGTGGGGGTATACTTGTTCCTTATTATTTCATCATCTGCTTAATCAGTTCGCGATTTCTCTTCTTAAATACTTCATTATGAGAAGAAACCATTCCGTACTCACTTGCATCTGGTTGGATAAATTGTTTGGCTTTATTCACAGCATTTCCAGCATCTTGGAATGCACCTGCAATTAAATGTAGTTTCCCTTCGTGCTTTAAAATATCTCCAGCAGCATATAATCCATCTACTGAAGACTCACTATTTGCATTACCTGCAATATAATAATTATCTATAATTGCAACGTCTAACTCACTATTTTCTAATAATGTAATGTCGCGTTCATATCCATGATTAATAATAACTTCATCAATAGGTAAATGAGAAACCTCACCTGTTTCATGATTTGTTAATTCTACATATTCGATTGCTTCATGATTATCACCAGCAATTAATTTTGTAATCGATGTATTAAAGAAACACTCCGCTGAGCTGTTCATAAGTTGTTTTACTTGTGCTTCATGACCAGATAATTCTTCTTTTCTATAGGTTAAATACACTTTTTCCGCAATTGGTTCTAATTCATTTGCCCAATCAACAGCAGAATTGCCTCCACCGGAAATAATAACTGTTTTACCTTTGAAACGCTTTAAAGATTTAACTGTATAATTTAAATTCGATACTTCAAATCGCTCAGCACCCTCAATAGATAACTTTTGCGGTTTCAATATACCACTTCCTGTTGCGACGATAACTGTTTTTGAAAAGTGTTCTTCCCCAGTACTTGTTTTTAATGTAAAAGTACCATCTTGATTACGAATAATTGATTCCACTTTTGTATCTAATACAACTTCTGGCTTAAATGTTAACCCTTGCTGTACAAGTTGTTCAATTAACTTATCACCTGTAACTGGTAATAGTCCTCCTACATCCCAAATCATTTTTTCCGGATACACATGTATTTTTCCACCTAAATGTGGTTGAAATTCTATTATTTTCGTTTTCATTTCTCTGAGTCCACTATAAAAAGCTGAATAAAGCCCTGCAGGTCCTCCGCCTATCACGGTTACATCAAACAATTCTTCTCGATTCATTCGTGCTCACTCCTCAGCTACTAATCATTGATTATCATTCTCAATAAAATATAACCTGTTTCCGCAAAATTTACAATCAAAATTACTATTGACAATACACCTATATAAAATTATATTATTTAAAGAATCAATATTGATAATCATTATCATTTTGTTAATAATTAGCAAATTTGAGATTACATCTTCTTTCATTAATATGGTTATTACTATATTATAAAATCTTATATTCAAGATTTTTAATAAATTATTTTGCATTACCACTACTATTTCAAAAAGATTACAGTTAAACAAATTATTGTATACACATATCATCTATGTTAAAGGAGAAAGACGATGAAAAAGTTATTTATTTCACTAACAGTTCTTTTCGTTCTTGTTATGAGCGCTTGTAGCAATGGCTCTACAAACAAAAAGAATGATGCAAAAGGTAGTAACTCAGAAACAATTACATACCAATCTGAAAATGGTAAAGTAGAAGTTCCTGCAAATCCAAAACGCGTTGTTGTTTTATCATCATTCGCTGGTAACGTAATGTCATTAGGAGTAAATCTTGTTGGGGTAGATTCATGGTCTAAACAAAACCCACGTTTTGATAGCAAACTGAAAGATGTCGCTGAAGTATCAGATGAAAACGTTGAAAAAATCGCTGAACTAAATCCAGATTTAATCATTGGTTTATCAAATATTAAAAATGCTGATAAGTTAAAGAAAATCGCTCCTACTGTAACATACACTTACGGAAAAGTTGATTACTTAACACAGCATTTAGAAATCGGTAAGTTATTAAACAAAGAAAAAGAAGCAAAAATTTGGGTTGATGACTTCAAAAAACGTGCACAAGACGCTGGTAAAGAAATTAAAGCAAAAATCGGTGAAGATGCAACAGTTTCTGTTGTAGAAAACTTCAACAAACAGCTTTATGTATACGGCGAAAACTGGGGCCGTGGAACAGAAATTCTGTACCAAGAAATGAAATTAAAAATGCCTGAAAAAGTAAAAGAAAAAGCATTAAAAGAAGGTTACTACGCATTATCTACTGAGGTATTACCTGAGTTTGCTGGTGATTACTTAATCGTAAGTAAAAACAAAGATACTGATAACTCATTCCAGGAGACAGAATCATATAAAAACATCCCAGCAGTAAAAAATAATCGCGTATACGAAGCAAACATGATGGAATTCTATTTCAACGATCCACTTACACTAGATTTCCAACTAGACTTCTTCAAGAAGAGCTTTCTTGGTAAATAATACAAACATGAGGAATTCTTAAATTAAGAATTCCTCTTCCTTTATTCTATGAACAGAAAAGATGTGAAACGAATGACAAAAGATCACGACAATCCACGTTCTATAGCTTTTACATACAAACTAATTTTGAGCATAATTGCATTCTTTCTTATTTTTATGGTGGCAATGGTATTAGGGGCTGCCGATACTTCAATAAAAGATGTATGGTTAGCGCTCACTTCCTCTGCTAAAGGGGACAAAATATCTATTATTCGAGAAATTCGTTTACCACGTGAAGTAGCTGCACTTTTTGTAGGAGCTGGACTTGCTGTTTCTGGAGCAATTATGCAAGGATTAACACGAAATCCGCTTGCAGATCCTGGATTACTAGGGCTATCTGGTGGAGCAAATGCTGCACTTGCACTGACACTTGCTTTCAACCCTTCCATCAGCTATCTTTACTTAACATTAGCTTGCTTTATCGGTGCTGCAATCGGTGCGATTATGGTATTTGGAATTGGTATGGTGAAAAAAGGCGGGCTGTCCCCTCTTCGAATTGTATTAGCCGGTGCTGCCGTTTCAGCATTTCTACTCGCAATTTCAGAAGGAGTCGGCATTTACTTCAAAATTTCACAAGAGGTATCACTTTGGACTGCTGGGGGCGTAATTGGAACAACTTGGGGCCAATTAAAAATTATTATTCCAGTCATTTCAATTAGTATCTTTATCGCTATCTTACTAGCAAAAAAATTGACAGTTCTTAGTTTCAGTGAAGAAGTTGCTATTGGACTAGGTCAAAAAATTATTGTTATTAAAACCATTTTATTTATCATTATTATATTACTTGCTGGTGCGTCTGTAGCTCTTGTCGGAAATATGGCATTTATCGGCTTAATGGCACCTCATATGGTACGTCCAATTGTCGGGCCAAACTACCGATTTGTTATACCAATGTCAGCAATTACTGGAGCTTCCTTTATGCTACTTGCAGATACAGTCGGACGTACTATTAACGCTCCGTACGAAACACCAGTTGCCGCTATTGTCGCAATTGTAGGGCTGCCATTCTTCCTATTCGTTGTACGTAAAGGAGGAAAAACATTCTCATGATGCAATCTATTCTAAGAAAACAACGTCTTATTATACTCGCTTTACTAATACTAACCATCACAACCATTGTAGTTGGAATGGGACTTGGTTCAGCATCTTTATCTTATGATCGGCTACTCCCAACATTAATGGGACAAGGGACTTTTAAAGAGGAGTTTGTTTTATACTCTTTACGACTACCTAGAATTGTTATTACATTATTAGCTGGTATGGCTCTAGCTTTATCAGGTGCTATCCTACAAGGAATTACCCGAAATGATTTAGCGGAACCTGGTATTCTCGGTATCAACTCTGGAGCCGGTGTTGCTGTTGCTATTTTCTTTTTATACTTTCCAATAGATGTAGGTTCATTTCTTTACTTACTACCTGTTGTTGGATTTATCGGCGCATTTCTGACAGCTGTTCTAATTTATGTATTTTCTTATAGTAAATCAACTGGACTTCAGCCAATCCGACTAACATTAACTGGTATTGGTTTTTCATTTGCACTATCTGGAATGATGATTGTCCTTATTTCATCCGCTGATCGTATGAAAGTGGACTTTATCGCCAAATGGATTGCAGGAAATACTTGGGGAGATGACTGGGTCTTCGTTTTAGCAATGCTCCCATGGTTAATCGTATTAATTCCGTTCGTTTTCTATAAAGCAAATCGATTAAACATTCTAGCATTAAACGAGCCAGTCGCAATCGGCGTTGGGATTGAAATTGAAAAAGAACGCAGATACTTATTAGTCGCAGCCGTTGCGCTTGCAGCTGCAGCTGTTTCCGTAACAGGAGGAATTAGTTTTGTCGGACTAATGGCTCCTCATATTGCAAAATCTTTAGTAGGTCCAAGACATCAAATTTTCATGCCTATCGCCCTTTTAATCGGCGGATGGCTATTGTTATTAGCAGACACAATCGGACGTAATATCGTCGATCCTAACGGTATTCCAGCTGGTATTGTCGTTGCTTTAATTGGTGCTCCTTACTTTATGTATTTATTGCTTAAAAAGGCGTAAGAAACACCCTCAAGATTTTTTCTTGAGGGTGTTTTTTATTTCATTCTACTGTTGCCCATACCCTTCAAACTTCTTCGCCAAATTCTCCATCTCATCTTCTGGCAATAGCTTTGGTTCCCCAATGCTTTTCGTTTGATAATAAATTTGAGCACAAAACTCAATCTCTTCTGCAACAGTAAATGCCATTTTTATATTATTTGCACCAGCAATTAAACCGTGATTTGCAAGTAGCACAGCACGACGATCAATCATGCCTTCAAAAGCAGCATCCGCTAATTGCTTCGTACCAAATGTTTCATACGGCGCACAGCGGACATTCGGACCTGCAAAAGCAATTAAATATGACACAGCCGGAAGCTCCCATCCTAATGACGCAATCGTCTTCGCGTAAGGAGAATGTGTATGCACAAGCGCATTTATATCTTCACGCTTCCTATAGTAAATAAGGTGCATATCTAATTCACTTGATGGTTTTCTCTCTCCTTCTACTACTTCACCATCTAAGTTTAATATAACTACATCTTCAGGCTTTGTTTCATAATACTCTAAACCACTTGGGCTAATCGCAACAAGACCTTGTTCACGATTAAAGATACTAATATTACCACCCGTCCCCTTTGTTAAACCACTAGAAATCATTTTCTTTCCATACGCTACAATTTCTTCTCTTTCTTTTTGTAATAACATATACATCCCCCTAAGTATGAAGCTTATGATGACTGACTTTTATATTTATCTATTTATTGAAATAGCTTTTTTAAATTCTCCGTAAACGGTGCCTTTACAATCCCTTTTTCTGTAATAATCGCTGTTACATTTTCATGTGGAGTAACATCAAATGCTGGATTATATACTTTACTTTCTTTCGGAGCAGAATATTGTCCGAAGCGATTAATCACTTCAGAAGCATCTCTTTCCTCGATGGGAATTTCTTTTCCTGTCGGTGTTTTTAAGTCGATTGTCGGCGTTGGCGCTGCTACATAAAACGGAATGTTGTAGTATTTCGCTAAAATAGATACGCCTAATGTTCCAATTTTATTTGCTATATCACCGTTCGCTGCCACACGGTCGCATCCAACAATTACAGCGTCAATCTTCCCTTGTGACATGACCATAGCCGCCATATTATCCGTAATGACAGTAACATCAATTCCCGCTCGCTGTAGTTCTAATGCCGTTAACGTTGACCCTTGTAATCTTGGACGTGTTTCATCCGAAAAGATTTTTAAGTCCCATCCTTTTTCTTTTGCTAAGTACATTGGAGCCGTCGCAGTACCATACTTAGTCGTCGCTAACGCACCAGCATTACAATGTGTTAATACTCCCATTCCATCATGGAATAATGTTAATGCATGTTCTCCAATTTGACGGTTAATTTCTTCATCTTCTCTATGAATTTCTTTTGCCTCTTCTAGTAATCTATCTTTCAACTGTAAGATTGATAAATGAATATTATCTGCCGCTACACTTTCCATTCTTTCAAGTGCCCAAAATAAATTTACTGCAGTCGGTCTTGATGTCGCCAAGTATGTACATACCTTTCTTACTTCATCCATAAATCCTTCTTCCGTACTTTCAGCAAATTCCTTTACCCCTAAATACACTCCATAAGCTGCTGAAACACCAATCGCTGGTGCACCTCGTACTTTCATTACTTGAATGGCATCCCACACACTTTCAGCTGTTTTAAATGATTCATAGACAATTTCATTCGGTAATAACGTTTGATCTAACAAAACTAAAGCATCATCTTTCCACTGAATTGGTATTAATTGCTCTTCCATCATATTCTCCCCTTACTCCGCGTAGTGCATTGACTGTTCTTTTAACGTTTCTACAAAACTTCTACCTGTTCTATATTGATTCGCTCGTAAAATAAAACTCTTCGCTACTTTAAGACAAATTTGCTCCGCTCTAGCACGTGCTTCCTCATTCTCAATACAAGTAATATCTTTTACTTTCGCTAATCCAACAATACGGCGGATTAATTCAAGACCTGTCACTGCAGCTGTATCCTCTAATACAGATTGTAAATATACTTCGTTAAAGCCTTCTTCCTTCGCCATAATCTCGGTCACATGAATATCCCAAGCATCTAAAAACTTCTTCTTAAATAAATCAATTACCTCTACCATCGTAGTTTGTAACCAATCCATATACGTATCTTTCTCAGCTCCAGGTGGCATCGTTGCATCTGCATTCACCCAAGCAAACATTAAATTCGCCATTACATTCCCAACGTCATATCCCATAGGTCCATAAAAAGCAAACTCAGGATCAATAACCTTTGTAGAATCATCTCTTACAAAAACAGAACCAGTATGTAAATCACCATGAAGCAATGCCTGTGCATTCGTCATAAAAGAAAATTTACGTTTCGCTACTTCCATACGAAGCTCTTTATCACTATAAATATGCTCCCTAATCCATCCCTCATTTAAAGGAAATAACTCATTACGCTTATTATGATTTGTAAATGGTTCTGAATATACGAGGTCCTCTGTAATCTCACATAATTCAGGATTTATATAATTCTTCACAAGTTCCTTCTTCTCTTTATGATTCATTACAACATCAGATGTTAATAAAAGTGTATTTACCATAAAAGTAGTTAAGTCGTCAGCAAGCTGCGGAAATATTTGATGATTTATAAGTGCTGTACGTAATATTGTGTGATTCGATAAATCTTCCATTACGCAACAGTTCATCACACTATCAAATAAATACACCTTAGGAACAAGTCCAGGTGCTAACTCATTCTCTAACTGCAAAACATCTGATTCTATACGAATACGATTCGTCGATAACTTAAACTCATCTGAAATGCGAGCTGTATCCCCAGCTTGCTTTACGATGACAGACATGTTCTCTTTTTTATCCCAAACGCGGAACACATAATTTAAATTGCCATCACCTATTTCTTTACACTTTAGCCCCTTTGCATGTTCAAACTTAGATAATTTCTCTTTCACATATGCAATCACATCGCTAGCTTCCATTAAAAAATACTTTGTGAACTTAGACATGGTTTCCCCTCCACACCAATTGTAAGCGTTTTCTAAAAGCTATAAAAAATAATAGGTTGAATTTTTTCATCCTATAAATATGTATTCTTCTTTTTGAAAGGTATATCTAGGTTTTATTATATCTTGTTAGCACTTTGAGTCAATGTTTCTAACTATCAGCGTAATATACTTCCTAATTATATATTTGAGATGACAAAAATTGTTCAAAAAGATTTCGATTCATTTTATTTTATTTATCGCACAATTCTTTGTAAAATAGAAATAAGCAGTTCCTTTTCAAATACATAACTTCTAAGAAATATTTCCTTCCTAAGAATTTACACTTACACCATATTTCTAACATACACACTACTCTTTCAAACAATCATTGAAAATTTATAAACTTAAAGTTACCTTTCCATTCCCTGTTAGCCTTAATTGAGAATAAATATTAATTAAATTGGTATAAAGTTGGTTTATTCTCTTGACAAAATAACCACTTCTATATGATAATTAATATCGAATTAGAATTATTATAGTTAATTAAAAAATATATTTTATGAGCACACTATTTTTTGATGCTCAAAACCAACATTTAGGAGGAATTTTAATATGTTATTAATCGGCACAGAAGTAAAACCGTTTAAAGCTAATGCTTACCATAATGGAGAATTTATCCAAGTTACTGACGAAAGTTTAAAAGGAAAATGGAGTGTAGTTTGTTTCTACCCAGCTGACTTCACATTCGTTTGCCCAACTGAACTTGAAGACTTACAAAACCAATACGCAACTCTAAAAGACTTAGGCGTTGAAGTATACTCTGTATCTACAGACACTCACTTCACTCACAAAGCATGGCATGATAGCTCAGAAACTATCGGCAAAATCGAGTACATCATGATTGGTGACCCAACTCGCACAATCACTACAAACTTCAACGTTTTAATGGAAGAAGAAGGTCTTGCCGCTCGTGGTACATTCATCATCGATCCAGACGGCGTTATCCAATCTATGGAAATCAATGCTGATGGTATCGGCCGTGACGCAAGCATTCTTGTTAACAAAATTAAAGCTGCTCAATACGTACGTAACAACCCAGGTGAAGTTTGCCCAGCTAAATGGCAAGAGGGTTCTGCAACACTTAAACCAAGCCTTGACCTTGTAGGCAAAATCTAAGGAGTTCGATCAAAATGATACTAGATGCAGATATAAAAACACAACTATCCCAATACCTTCAATTAATGGAGAACGATATTTTACTTAAGGTAAGCGCAGGAGACGATAACGTATCTAAAGATATGTTAGCTCTAGTAGACGAATTAGCTACTATGTCATCTAAGATTACAGTAGAAAAAGTTGAATTAGAGAGAACACCAAGCTTTAGCGTAAACCGCCCTGGTGAAGACACTGGTGTCGTATTCGCTGGTATTCCATTAGGACACGAATTTACATCATTAGTGTTAGCTTTACTACAAGTAAGTGGACGCGCTCCAAAAGTTGAACAAAAATTAATCGATCAAATTAAAAACATTCAAGGCGAATATCATTTTGAATCTTATATCAGCCTAAGTTGTCATAACTGTCCTGATGTTGTACAAGCTCTTAACGTAATGAGCGTTCTTAACCCTGGTATTACACATACTATGATTGATGGCGCTGCATTCAAAGAGGAAGTAGAAAGCAAAGACATCATGGCAGTACCAACTGTTTACCTAAACGGCGAATCTTTCGGAAGCGGTCGTATGACACTTGAAGAAATTTTAGCTAAAATGGGTAACGGTCCAGATGCATCAGAGCTTTCTGATAAAGATCCATACGATGTTCTTGTTGTTGGTGGGGGCCCTGCTGGTGCAAGTGCAGCAATTTACGCAGCACGTAAAGGCATCCGCACTGGTATCGTTGCTGAGCGCTTCGGTGGTCAAGTAATGGATACTATGGGCATTGAGAACTTCATCAGCGTAAAAAAGACTGAAGGTCCTAAGCTAGTAGCAAGCCTTGAAGAACACGTAAAAGAATACGACATCGATGTAATGAATCTACAACGTGCGAAACGTTTAGAGAAAAAAGAACTTATTGAAGTGGAACTTGAAAACGGCGCTATTCTGAAAAGTAAGAGCGTAATCGTTTCTACAGGTGCTCGCTGGCGTAATGTTGGCGTACCAGGTGAAGCTGAGTTCAAAAATAAAGGTGTAGCATATTGCCCACACTGTGACGGTCCATTATTCACTGGAAAAGACGTAGCAGTTATCGGCGGAGGTAACTCTGGTATTGAAGCAGCTATCGACTTAGCAGGTATCGTTAAGCACGTAACTGTTCTTGAATTCATGCCAGAATTAAAAGCTGATGCTGTATTACAAGAGCGTCTTAACAGCTTACCAAACGTAACTGTTCTGAAAAACGTTCAAACGAAAGAAATCACTGGTACTGATAAAGTAAACGGTATTTCTTACATCGATCGTGAAACTGAAGAAGTTCATCACGTTGAATTACAAGGTGTATTCGTACAAATCGGTCTTGTGCCAAACACAGACTGGTTAGGCGAAACAGTTGAACGCGTTCGCGGTGAAATCGTAACAGACAAGCACGGCGCTACAAACGTACCAGGAGTGTTTGCTGCAGGTGACTGTACAAATAATCCGTACAAACAAATCATCATCTCTATGGGTTCAGGTGCAAACGCAGCTTTAGGTGCATTTGATTACTTAATCCGTAACTAATAAAAAACAGGTGCCTTGGCACCTGTTTTTTTATTACCCTAATGTATAAACTAAAAACCTCTCATTCCCATTCTTCTCATAAGCACCTGGCAATCTAACTTCTTTCTTCAGCTCAAACGCAGTCTGATTTTCTAAGAAGAAAATATAGTCCTCAGAAGGATAATATAAAATAATATCCACTTCTCTCCCCGTATTTTCTACTGAAAGCAAAATGTTATTTACTACATTCATAAACACTTGCACAGAAAACGGATTAAAGAAATAAAACCTATTATCATGTGGATCAATCTTATATTCCTGCGCTAAACAACATTGGAATTGAATTTTCCCCTTACTGTTTCTTGCCTTTCGTGCATAACGATCTCGATTATCAATCGCTTCTTTATAAAACTCTTCATTCATTTCAATTCCAACTGCTGAAGCCCCACATTTATGATGCATATAAAAGTTTAATCGCCCTTTTCCGCACCCAAAGTCTACAATTCGGTCACTACTTTTTATTTCATATTGATTCAGTAACTCATCTAATCCGCTATACGGCGTCGGTTCATAACGGTGATAATGCATAGATTTGTTAAACCCTTTTTGCTCACCGACTGTTTTTATATGTAAAACTGCATCGTAATATTGTTCGTTCATTCGTTTTCTCCTATTAAAAAATGGTACTTATTATTATACACCATGTACTGGAGGCTCATTTTTCATCAAATTAATAGGTACGTGAAATTATATTAACGATTTTCTTAATATATCTATCGTAACTTCAAATATATCAACGATTTTCTCAATATATCTATCATAACTTCAAATATATCAACGATTTTTCAAATATATCGATTTACCGACAATTCACGACAAAAAAACAGGAGCTCTTTAGCCCCTGTCTTCTAACACTTTCAATACAGTTTGTTTCAATATTTCTACCCCATCCATAATACAATTATGATCAAATCTCATATACGGATGGTGTAATCCAGGTTGTAGGTCTGCTCCTAGTCCAAGCATGACAGCTTTTAAATGTGGTCTTTTCACTGTATAGTAATGGAAATCATCGCTTCCTGTCGTATAGAGAGGCCCTGTGCATCTCTCTTCCCCATACACTTCGAGAATACCTTTACGCATAAAGCGCTCTGCTTCTTCGGAAACCTCTGCTCCTGGTGCAAGATCCATCCATTCGTATGAAGTTTTCGACCCCATCGATGCAGCTGATTCTATTACATGCTCAATCTTTTTCTTTAATTCTTCTAATAGTATATTACTCTCAGCTCTTACATCTAAACTGAAATGACCATTTCCTGGAATGATATTTAAATTATCACCACCTGCTTGGCATCTCGTCATTTTTACTGAATAGGAACTTTGCGGTGGCAGCCAAATATTTTTCAAACCGATATTAATCATGGAAATGACATCAATTGCATTCACACCTTGGTGTGGTCTTGCCCCGTGTGCATCCTCCCCATGAATCATACCCTCTAAAAATCCTGCTGCTCCATGGCGAATAGATGGGGCTGCTTGTTTCAAAGATAGTTCTTCAATTGGTCTTAGATGGACGCCAAATAAGAAATCAGCATCATCTACAGCACCTTTCTCCACCATCTTCAAAGCACCATTCCCCTTCTCTTCTGCCGGCTGAAAAATAAATCTAACCATACCACTTTTCCATCTCATATTTTTCAATTGTAAAATAAGTCCCATTACAATGGTCATATGAGCATCATGGCCACATGAATGGTTCGCTTTAAATTCTCCATTTACTTCTTGCCAAAGTGCATCCATATCAGCACGAATCGCAATAACTGGATTCCCGCCTCCAATCTCAGCAATTACACCTGGACAATCATCAAATGTTCTATATGAAATTCCTTCTTCTTTTAAAAAGTCAGTAATATACGCTGTCGTTTCATATTCTTTCCAACTTACTTCAGGGTTTTCGTGTAAATGCTGAAAAATTTCCGTTAAGCGCTCTTGTAGTTCTAATGTTTTCAACGTTCCAGTCTCCTTCCCACATTACAAACGATTCGGGTTAATTATACTTATGAAAAACAGATGTTTTTATGAACATATTGAATTTTAAGAAAAAAGTCAATTGTTTATTTTTAAATACTTAAAAACCTTACTCTGCACTTATATTACAAACTAAACAAACAACTAGAATATTCCTTATTTTCTGTTTTTTACGTTGACGCTTACATAAACTTTTAGTTATCATAACCTAATAAACGTCTATTTTACGACAATTCTAAAAATACAAACAAACATACGTAACAAGGAGGAACTTTATGAAAAAAGAAATACCTTTTGGAATAGCGATTATCCCTATTATCATTACCGTTGCAGTTATGATGGTTACAATTGTTGTATTAAAACAAACCCCTCACGTTCCACTTATTATCGGTACAACCGTTGCTTCTATTGTCGCTTGGCGTTATGGTTACAAATGGAATGATCTTGAAGAAGCAATGTATAAAGGGATTCGTCTTGCATTACCTGCTATCGTCATTATTATTCTTGTTGGCTTAACAATTGGTGCTTGGATTGGCGGTGGAATCGTCGCAACGATGATTTATTACGGTTTAAAACTTTTAACTCCATCACTATTTTTAGTTTCCATTACCGTCATTTGTTCTATCGTTGCATTAGCAATTGGTAGCTCTTGGTCTACAATGGGGACAATTGGTGTTGCTGGAATGGGAATTGGCCTAAGTATGGGAATCCCAGCTCCAATGGTTGCTGGTGCCATTATTTCCGGCTCTTATTTTGGCGATAAAATGTGACCGCTTTCAGATACAACTAACCTAGCCGCAGGATTAACAAATACAGATTTATTCGCACACATTCGTCATATGTTATTTACTACAGTTCCAGGTTTAATTATTACTCTTATCGTTTACGCGCTCTTAGGAAGAAGCTTCGGCGCTAACAATATTGATGCGAAGAGCATCGATCAAACGTTACAAGTATTGCAACAAAACTTTGTTATCTCACCCTTCCTACTCATTATACCCGTAGTCGTTATGGTATTGGTCGCAAAAAAAGTTCCTGCTATACCAGCGATTCTCGTCGGTATTATTTTAGGATTTTTATCACAAGTCTTTATTCAAGGTGGTTCTGTCTCAGCATCTGTCGGTGCACTCCAAGCTGGATTTGTTATAGACACTGGAAACAAGCTAGTAGACGAACTATTTAACCGCGGTGGCTTAGATTCGATGATGAATACAGTCTCTATGACAATTGTCGCTATGACTTTCGGAGGAGTATTAGAACATACAGGTATTCTTCGCTCAATTGTAAATCAAATTTTAAAGTTAGCGAAATCAGCAAAAGGGCTTATCGCTTCTACTATCGCATCTTGTTTTGCAACAAACCTTACTTGCTCTGAACAATATATTTCAATTGTTGTCCCTTCAAGAATGTACGCAAATGCATACACAGAAAAAGGACTACATTCAAAAAACTTATCCAGAGCATTAGAAGATGGCGGAACATTAACTTCTGTCTTCGTTCCTTGGAATACGTGCGGTGTATTTATTCTCGCTACACTTGGCGTAGGTGCATTTGAATATGCCCCTTATGCTATTTTGAATTTCATCGTACCTATTATCTCAATCATTTATGGCATAACAGGCTTCACAATTGTAAAACTATCAGACATTGAAAAAGCAGAATTACTAAAGAAACAAAAAGCTCAACTAGAAGCTTAAAAATAGCGGTAAATTCAGTTCATATAGTGCGCGAGGTCGCCCTTGTTGATAGGGCATTTCCTCGCCGCAAATATGAGCATACCCGTAATCAACTAATTTCTTTAACAACCTTTCTGTCGATCTTCGAGTCACTTGTAAGTACTCAGAAAGGTCAGCTGCTGTAAACTTCAATGACGGATGCGATTGACTAAATTGAATGATTTTTGACAAGTTCGCGGGACTAAGCTTCGTTTCCTTCGCTATTTTCATTAGTTCCGGATTATCATTTTTCAAACTTTGTACTCTCTGTTCTTTCGGGAACGGACCAAACAAATCTTTATCACTTGTTAGTATATAAAAACAACGATCTATTGGATTATTCTTTGCAAAACTTTGAGCAATTTTTGCATTTTGCTCCGCCTCTTTCACGGTTTTCCCATAACCAAATCCAATAGCTATCGTTCCTTCTACGCTCGCAAACAAGTTATCTATCGCATTTGTTTTAATAATTGATTCGATATCACCACGAGTTGTATACAAAATGCATGTCATTTCATCCACTTGTTTAAATGAACCACGTAGTTCTTTTGAAATGACATCTAGTTTTTCAAGCAAACTCGCTCGTAATTCTAAGGAAGAAATAATACAAGCACCAACAGTAGCTGAATAGCTTTTTGCTAACTCAGCTTTTATTTTTGCATCTTTTAGACCATGTATAATGGATTGTGTTGGATCAATCATACGCTCTGAAGGAACACCTATTTTTTGAAGCTCATCGTAAACAGCGTGAATACTAGTTAAAGCTAAATGAGCCTCTCCAGATTGATATTTAGCTACATGAAAATCGATAACTCTATTTATCTCATCTTTACTCCACAGCATATTTTCATAATCCAACACTTGCGGGCTTTCTTTTATACCAATATCATGGAACACATTTGTAATAAACGAGCGGTCTACTAAATCGATGGAAATGTTATGTGGTTGAATACTTTGATGATACATGATAGAAAGAATTGAAGATGCGACAGTTGTCTCGTCTTGCTGTAAGTATGTACTTGGAATTCGTAATTGTTCTCTTATTTCTTTTGCCATATAATAAGGTAAAGCACCTGAGAAAAAGATGACATCACAAGGCTTTAGACACTTTAATAATTCAGAAGATTCCGCCGGATGAAGGTAAATATATGGATCAATTTCTATTCCTTCTAATTTTTGAGCAATAGGAAAAAGGTTCTCCATAAACTCCTTTGAACCGACAACTGCAATTTTTATCATCATTTTCTCTAACTCCTTATCATTAATTAACGACTATTTAACGTCAACTATATCAAATGTACAAAACTATTGTAAACAGGAAGGGGTTTCTATTCAATGAAAATTACAGCTATTCATCTTTACGCAATTCGTTTACCGCTTCGCAATCCGTTTGTTATTAGTTATGGCTCTTATTCTGATATGCCCTCTATTATCGTCAAAATGGAAACAGATGAAGGTATTATCGGTTACGGTGAAGGCGTTGCTGATGATCACGTCACAGGTGAATCATGGGAAAGTACTTTCCATACTTTAAAACATACGCTAACCCCTGCTCTAATCGGGAAAAATCCAATGAATATCGAAAAAATACACGACATGATGGACAATACAATTTACGGTGTTCCAACAGCGAAAGCTGCAATTGATATTGCTTGTTTTGATATAATGGGCAAAAAACTAAATCAACCTGTATATCAATTAATTGGCGGGCGCTATCATGAAGAATTCCCTGTCACTCACGTTTTAAGTATTGCCGATCCTGAAGATATGGCTGAAGAAGCTGCTTCTATGATTCAAAAAGGTTACCAATCTTTCAAAATGAAAGTTGGTACGAATGTAAAAGAAGATGTGAAACGTATTGAAGCTGTACGAGAACGTGTAGGAAATGACATCGCTATTCGCGTTGATGTAAACCAAGGCTGGAAAAATAGCGCAAACACATTAACAGCACTGCGGTCATTAGGACATTTAAACATTGACTGGATTGAACAACCTGTTATCGCGGACGATATTGATGCCATGGCTCATATTCGTTCTAAGACAGACCTCCCGCTTATGATTGATGAAGGACTAAAAAGTTCTCGTGAAATGCGCCAAATTATTAAATTAGAAGCTGCTGATAAAGTGAATATAAAACTAATGAAATGCGGTGGCATACATCCAGCTGTAAAGCTCGCTCATCAAGCTGAAATGGCCGGCATTGAATGCCAAGTGGGATCAATGGTCGAATCATCTGTTGCCTCTTCCGCAGGATTCCATGTCGCTTTCTCAAAGAAAATCATTACGAGCGTAGAGCTAACAGGACCATTAAAATTCACGAAAGACATTGGAAACTTACATTACGATGTACCATTCATTCGCTTAAACGAAAAGCCCGGACTCGGCATTGAAATAAACGAAGATACACTACAAGAACTAACCGTCTTTCAAGACGTTGTACGCTAAAGGAGGACTATCATATGACGGTTCTATACGAAGGAACATTAAAACAAAATAACGAATCATTTCACGTTACATTACTATCACTAGAGCACATCGAACAAATTTTATCACTACAAAACATCGTAGTTGAAGCACTAGAAGATAAAAGTCGTTTACAACCACTCTCACAAGAAGAATTTCAATACATTCTAGAAGGAAACGGCATGATGATCGGTGCTTTTATCGAAAACGAACTCATCGCATTTCGCGCTCTACTCGTCCCTCCTATCGACGATGAACATTTAGGGCTTGATATTGGTTTGCCAGAAAATGAACTACACCGCTTCATCTATCAAGAAATCTCAAACGTTCATCCGAACTGCCGAGGAAATGGTATGCAAAAAATATTAGCAAAAGTCATTATGGAAGAATTGCAAAAAGAAGACAGCAAATATGATTATGTATGCTGCACCGTTGCTCCTTTTAACATTCCGAGTTTGAAGGATAAATTTGCGCAAGGAATGGAGATTGCTGCGCTGAAGGAAAAGTATGGTGGTAGTCTGCGGTATGTTTTTGTGAAGGAATTGCGCAGAGATAAGGAAAACGATTGGACAGATGTTCAAAGTATTCTAATGAATGATGCTAGTGGACAGCAGGCTTTGCTTTCGGAGGGGTATCGTGGGTATGAGATGGAGAAAACAGCAGATACTTTCATTGTGAAGTTTGGGCGATAATCTATATACTCGAAAAGAGGAGATGTCTGCTGTGACATCTCCTTTTACTTTCTCTTCATTGAACATATCGATTGCAACTCCAAATATATCGGCGGTTTTCGAAATATATCGGCGCAACTCCAAATATATCAGCGATTTTCGAAATATATCGGCGCAACTTCAAATATATCAGCGATTTTCGAAATATATCGACTTACCGACAAAGATTGACAATAATTGCAACCTATACAAAGCGCAACATTAAACCGTCATCTTCCAACTAGATAAAGCTAACCAGTTCTCCATTTCTTTATAATCAGGCATTATCTTCCCGACAAGACGCCAAAACGATCGATCATGATTTAAATGAACCATATGACACATTTCATGAACAACTACATAGTCAATTACTCGCTGTGGTGCCATTGCTAGCTTCCAATTGAATGTTAGTTGTAAATTCGAATCGCAAGTACCCCAAGTACGACTACTATCTGTAATACGAATAGAACGTGGTTTTGTTTTGAAATTACTTTGATGCGCTTTAATACTCTTCTCTACTAAAGATTTACACTGCTTATAGTAAAATCGTTTTAAAGCTTGTTGTATTTTCTCATCCTTAAGCTCTTTCACATAAATATGTAACTTATCCCCTTCAAATACTGCGTTGTCTTGCTCAATGCTTGCATCTTGGGAAATCTGTATCGGATACGTATTCCCTAAATACAAAAAGCCTTCTCCTTGATCATAATCCTTTTCCTGTGGTCCATGCGCTCGCTCCTGCATTTCCTTACGTGTTGTCTGAATCCAGCCCCACTTCTCTTCTAGCAACTGGACTAAGTATTCAACAGGTGTCCCTTTCGGAGCCTGTATTTCTACATTTCCATACGAATCTACAAAAAGACGCACGGACTTTTTCTTCTTATAAGTTATATGAAAATTAATTGTCTCACCTAAATATGTATGTACCATTTCATCACCTAGCATAGTATTTTTACAAATAAAAAAGAGTAGGATACGAACGTCCTACTCTACCTATTATATCATTTACTGCTTTAACGAACTCATTATCCTCTATACTTTACAGCTAATCCTTTAATGAAATTCCTTGCGTATCTATCGCCGCACTCTTTGTAATTTTTATGGCCTTTTTTTCTTAACAGAGCGCCTAACTCTCCTTTTGTTACCGTAACGCCCACGCTATCTAATATATCAAGTACATCCTCACTCGTTAAAGATAGTGCGATTTTCATTTTCTTTAGAAGAAGGTTATTGGCACTCTCCTTGCTCTGTACAGGTGCTGGTTGTCCTGGTTTCGGATCTTGCTTTCCTCTTTTTAAAGTAATAAATCCATTGAAAAATGCCTCTAACATCATCATATCGCATGTTTTTACGTACTCATCTTCAGCTACCTCATCATTTTCAGCTTCATGCTGAGGAGCTCTCTTTATTTTTGTAAGCATATCAACTACGTCTTCTTTCGTTACTTCTACGCCACCTAGTTTAAAGATTTCCACCACATCTATATCTTTTATATCTAAAGCGTATCTTACTCTTTTTAATATATCGTTGTTGCTCATTGCCATTGGGTTTCCTCCTGAAATGTTGATTATTTATTCAGCGGTTAAAGTTTATGCTATAACCTGCTTTAAATTATCATGTTTAATCTAACCTTTTAGTTATTGTCCGCTAAATTAATACTTTAACATTTTAAAGATATGTTTTATAGTCTTACCCGAACTTTTCTCTATCATTGTATCTACAGAGCTCTTACATGTTTTTTATATGCCTATAAAAAGATTTCTCTCTTAACATTAACTAAAAGAAAAAACAGTGCTTTGATTTCTCAAATACACTGTTCTTTTTTAGCTCTGCACTTATTTTCGACTCACTCATGTCATGCACTACATATGAAATGATTTAAGTGCTTAAAAGTTAAACCGTCTCACTATCCTGAGCCTCACCAACACTATCCTCAAATCTATCCAACAACCCACGCACTTCATCCGTCGACTTCGTGCTCATCAATTGATTTCTCAATTCAGCAGCGCCAGGGAAGCCCTTTACATAAATTTTGAAGAAGCGGTGAAGTCCTGTGATTGAGCGTGGCAGTACTTCTGCATATTGATCTTGAAGATCAAGTTGTAGTCTTAAAAGATCTAGATGTTCTTTACTGCTATGCTCTCTTGGCTCTTTTTCAAAAGCAAATGGATTTTTGAAGATGCCTCGTCCGATCATTACGCCATCAATGCCGTATTTTTCAGCAAGTTCCAGTCCCATTTTACGATCAAGGATGTCTCCATTGATTGTTATTAACGTATTTGGTGCAATGCGGTCACGTAATTTTTTTATTTCTGGAATTAGTTCCCAATGCGCATCTACTTGGCTCATTTCTTCTCTTGTGCGTAAATGAATAGAAAGGTTCGCAATATCTTGTTTGAAGATGTGCGTTAACCAATCTTCCCACTCGCTTAACTCTTTAAAGCCAAGTCTTGTTTTTACGCTGACAGGTAGTCCGCCCGCTTTTGCTGCTTGAATAAGTTCTGCTGCAACGTCTGGACGTAGAATAAGGCCACTACCTTTTCCTCTTGATGCAACGTTCGGTACTGGGCAACCCATATTAATATCGATGCCTTTAAATCCTAGTTCTGCCATACCGATACTCATTTGACGGAAGTATTCGGGATTGTCTCCCCAAATATGTGCTACCATCGGTTGTTCGTCTTCTGTAAAAATTAAACGGCCACGTACACTTTTCATACCTTCTGGATGGCAATAGCTATCCGAGTTTGTAAACTCTGTGAAGAATACGTCCGGACGACCAGCTTCACTTACTACGTGACGGAAAACAACGTCTGTCACATCTTCCATTGGTGCAAGTACGAAAAATGGTCGTGGTAATTCACGCCAAAAATTATCTATCATTTTAAATTCAAATCCTCTCACTATGAATACAATTTCAAAATCTCAATTTATAATTTGTGAAAATCAGCAATATTTATTTTAACTAAAATCGCTTATGAATGGTATTTTTGTAAACCAAAAAGCAGATGGTATAGATTTTCCTATATCAACTGCTTTCCTATTATACTAACTTAAGCCAAGCGACACACTCTACGTGAGTCGTATAAAGTATATCATATCTTTTGGTGTACCCTATACTACTATAGTGCATTCTTCTGCAAAGAAAATAAATCCAAATTCATTCTTTTTATTTTGAATGAATTTAATTTATTTCAAGTGTGTGGTCATTTTTGTGGTCAGTGGTCAAACGGAGCATTTGGTTTACATGTACTATCTAAACAATATTGATTAATAAAAACTCCCCTTCTGCATATGGGTGCGAAAGGGGAGTTTTTAAATTAATCTATTCGTTCTACAGATACTGGTTCATAGATAAATAAGAAACGGTATATATTTACACTAACATTTATAAATCTGAAATTCAAGATATAATTACCTACTTATAGAATCAGATAATAGTTTTATTCATAAAACTATTCTTTTGTATAGTAGTATGTTTTATTTTTCAAACTTCACATATTCACCAGAAACCCATTGGTCGCCACCAACATTATACCAACCGTCTCTATATCCCCAAGACTGATATCTTTCACTTTGATACACATTTTTTACGACACCATAGTTAGTTCCTGGACCAGTACGAACGCGTAATACATCAGCTGTAATAGTCACTACACCAATGCCATCAATTGAAGGTTTAGAAGGTGCTGGTGCATTTTCTCCTGTATAACGAATATATGATGAATCATTATATACCCACTGATCGCCACCTAAGTTTAGCCACCCATTTGACTCCCCCCATACTTGGTAGCATTCTCCTTTACCTAACTTACGAATAACTGCATATCCAGTTCCAGGTCCTTTTCGTAAATTCACGTTATCGCCATTAATGTAAGCAACTTTTGTACCATCAGTTGAAGGTGGAGTAGGTTTTTGCATTACTGGATTATTACTTCCGTTATATGCATTTTGGACTCTTTCAATAAAGCTATTCCAACGTCCTTCCGCTAGCATACGATGAGGACAATACTTTCCACTCCATGATTGGTGTGTGCGAACTTTGCTAATCGGAATATTGTACTGTTTCATGAGTTGAGCTACAACGATAGCTGCATTATCTTCTGCTTTATAATATCGATCTCCACCACTTAAAGAGTAACAGATTTCAACTCCAATAGATTTACGATTTCCGTTACCACCACCATCACCGCAATGCCAAGCATTACGCTCTAAAGGAATTCCTTGTACAGATTCTTTATCATCTACCGCAATATGAAACGATACTTGGTTATCGTTACGAATCATATAAGATACTTCATTTTCTGCTGTAGCATCATTATACGTATTATGAACTGTGATGAATTCTGGATTCATTGTGTAAGGACACTTTATACCATATTTACTTGGGTCAACTAATTTTTTTCTGATTTCCATTATTGAACATCTCCCTTTTTCTCTTCTTGTTTTTGTTTACCACCTAAAATTTCAACTGCATTTGTTAATGCTGAAGGTAAGGGAATTCCCATACGACCAGCGTTTTCTAAAAGTGAAAGTAACTCATTGCCCATGAAGAAGAAAATAGTCGCTTCACGAATTGCGCTGTTACTTCCCAGTGCTGAATCTAGTTGAGCGGCCGCTCCGACCAAAAGAAAAAGCACCACCTTTTTGGCGATGCCTTTGAAACCAACTTTACTTTTTAATTCTCCGTTATATCCTGCTGCAATCATGCCAGTTAAATAATCAATAACTGCCATCGTCACTAAGATTTTCAATGTTGCATCCCATCCTCCCAAGAAATACCCACAGAAGCCACCAAACATAGCTATAAATGCTTTCAGTAATACATCAATGCGATCCATCTTTTCCTCTCCTTTTTAAGCTGCAAAATAACTTGGGTCCATTCCAAATATTTCTGCAATATCTTCCTCACTTCTATCTTTCAAATAAGATTCAGTTGTGGAGATATCAGAATGATTAGCGAGTGATTTTAGTTTTTCAAGCGGTACTCCTTGAACTTTTAAATTATCTAATCTGCTGTGACGGAAACAGTGAGGATTAATTTTAAATCCCTTCCCTTCCTTTTCGTTCAGCATCTTAGCAAATATTTCGCACCAATAATTAAATACACTCTTGTTCAATCTTTTTCTCTCACCATTCTTATAAACACGCACAAACAAATCTGGAATAGTATCCTTACCTCGTTGATTTATATATAAACGAATGCATTTCTGCACCCGGTGATTGTAATATAATCTAAACTTCTTACCACGTTTTCCTCGTACCACATTTGTATAATAATGTTCTGTAAGCCCTTCTTTTTGAACCTGGTAAACCTCATTCTTTCTAGCTGCACTGTAATATGATATTGCTAGATACGTAGCTAACATATATCTTTCTTGTGCTATTAGCTCATCGATTAACCACTCAATTTGTTCTTCTGTTATAAAAGTGATTTCTCTAACTGGATTCTTAGGTAAACCACGCACTCGAGAACCTACATTAAATTCATAATCATAGTCATCATCATCCGCACAAAACTCTAACGCGGACCTTAATGCACTCATTAATCCGTTCACACGAGCATTAGACATCCCCATATCTTGAAAAATAATAGATAAATTTCGAATATCTTTACGCGTTAAATCAATAAGATTTTTATTTCCGAAGTGTTGATGTATTAGAAACAAAATAATTCGTAAATCCCAACCGTATTGCTTTAAAGTGCTTGCCGCTTTTCCTTGTGCTTTCTTTTCAATCAGAAAATCTTTGACTAGGTTTTTATTTCCTTGGCTAACATGCTTTTCGTAAATTGCTTGGTCTACTATTCGTTTCACACTAATCATCTCCTCAAAATAAAAAGAGAAGCGATATCGCCCCTCTTGATCTATGATTTGAATTTATTCAAAGCCGTATTTTGTACAAAATAAAAAAAGACCAGCTATTGCTGCTCTTGCTCTGTTTGTGTGTTATTTTCATTATTTGATGTTAGCGGTTCTTGAGATGGATAATTCCCTGTCAGCGATGTATAACACTCTAAACAAATATTCTTTTTCGCGAATCCCATATCTAGTGCGTACAGACGCGCTCCGCGTTTACATATTTCACACAACGTAGCAATTCGAAACTTTACTGTCCCATCCATCTCTCTCCATACTTCAACCCTGCTAATACCTTGTAGAATACCTGCATTATTTAACATATCAGCAGGTATTTGAACAAAAACTCCTGTTTCTGTTCGCTCTGCATCCACCAGCCTCCCCATAAAAGGAAAGCTTTCACCTGCTTGAAGTGGCATCATTTGATTCTCATTCATTCCTACTTCCCCTTTCTATCCAAGTGCGTTAAATTTCCAACCACTTGGAGTACTCACATAAAAACCCGCTCCAGCATTACCATCTGTAAAACGTATATGGCCCCATTGTTGGAATCCACCGCCACCTAAGTTAATTCCCTGCATTGCTCGTATATTTCTATAGATTTTAACTTCTTTTTCAGTACTTATATCAAACGTTTGTCCGTCTGCTGCTGGAGCAATATTATTATTCACACCACCTACAGCAAGTGCGTTAAACGGCTGAATGCCATCTGCCCTTTCTGCTGCAGCACGATCCCAATTATACATAGATGCATATTTCCCACTGTATAGTGTTACACCACTTACACAAATCGCTGTCCCTTGTCTCATGTCAGCATTTCCAGAACAAACTTTAATAATCAATGCGTGTTGTTGCGGAATATAGTTGGTCGGCACTTTGAAAGTAAAAGAGTATCTTCTGATTTCTCCATAAAAAGCAGACGGTTCAGGAAAGTCCATTTTTTGTTCACTCAATATGTCGTAACTTACGTTGTCTCGGAATTTAACACAGCATATGTGTATTCTCGGTTTTCCTGTCTTACGCACGCCATTTATCATGGCAGTTCTAAAATGAGCGGATGCTGTATATTCATTACCAGGATGTATACCGTTATTCACGATTGCTTCTGGGTAGTTATACATATCTACCCTTGCAGCATTCACCATCTGCTCATAATCGAATATATGTGTATTCTTTTCTATTACGACATTTCCCCAGGACTTCCAAGTAAGGCCATATCCACCTTCAAATCCATAATAATCGTTATGTCCAATGTTTTTCTTTGTAACACTAGAAAAGTCGGGATCTGCTATTAGGTTTCGTCTTGATACCGCAGTTGTTTTTGTTCCCCATTCGTCTTGGAATAGGAAGTCTAGCATTTTAACAGTTACACCATCTTTATCAATAGTTATCTTATCGCCGTCAATTCTAATAAGATTCGTATCAATGCCTTTTGCAGTTAACCATTTCACCATTGTATCGGCATTAATGTTCAGTTTCTCAGCATCGATTGTAATCTTACCAGGTGACATATTGATAGAAGTAATGATACCGTCTTTTAAAATTTGTGCTAAGATCCCTTCATCTAACACTTCTAACCTAGATTCTGTTTTGGTTACATAAGCTTTATAAGTTTCATTTATAAACGTTTCTTGTTTTCCAGAGATGATCGAAACGCCTTTTTCATTAGCACTAATACTTCTTTCTAATTCGGTTACTTTTTTAGTGTAATCTTCAGTTGCTATCTTATCGGCCACTTCTTCCATGATTTTATCTATATCTACAATATCAACGGGATTCTCCATAAATGAAGAAGGTTTATCGCCGATCTGCAACATAGGTTGAGCTGCCCACAGCCTTCCATTTCTACGCAGCCAGTATTGTACTTGTACTTTTTTCGTTCCTTCTACAAGTAGACCAAACACATGATGTCTTACCCACATTCCTTGTGTTAACGTAATCTCTTGTCCGTATTGCTTTAACACATTTCCATTTGCATCTAAACATTTCAGCTCCATTTTCGCACCATTATCAATGCTAGACTTATTATCTGTATAAAAGTATGCAGAAAAAACGTAATTCCAACCAGGTCCGGCATTTATAACTTCATGTGTTGCACCCCTGTATACGTCTGCTGTATTTCCCGTGGAGATTGTACGAAGTGTATTACACCCCTTATATAAAACGGTTGTATCTCTTGTTGTTCCTGATTGAAGTATCCAATATTTTGTATCATTCTTCCAAAGAACATTCCGTAATACAGTTTGATTACCGATTCCACCAACATAATCTTCAACATCTTTTATTTCAACTTTT